>NZ_CP012418.1:1992500-2165000 GCF_001708405.1 Kangiella sediminilitoris
GAAAACCTCCCACAAGGCGTCGAAGTCGGCCGTACCAGCCATAAAGTTCGTAACCCACAAAATAAACCCGATCCCCTTCTGGAAGGACCGCTGAATTATTATCTGGAGCTAGCCAAGGACGAGCAGCAAGGACGTCCTCAAATTACTCAGCTGCCTGACGACAGCTGGCTGTATGTCGAACCGATTTATGCGCAGCCGATGTGTCTCGCCTGTCATGGCAAAAATATCAATCCCGCAGTTAAGGCTACGATTGATGCCAAATACCCGAAGGATGAAGCCACCGGTTTCGAGGATGGTGACTTCCGCGGTATGTTCTGGATGAAATTTAAAGAGGATTTCGGGGAAAGCCAAATTTAAATCAGCCAACAATGCAAATATGCATTAACTTATTGATATTTATAACATTGCTCCAAGTCTCATTGTACAAAAAACGTACTAGACAGCGTTTTTTCTACGTTCTAATCTACAGATAAGGAATTTGATGGACCGCAGAAGGATATCAGCGCCACCACTTATTCAATCCTATCTCTTTCCAAGCTGTTACCTTCGCACTGATAAAAGGAGCTTATCATGTCGCATAACACAGGAACGGTGCAAAATGTCGCACCAGCCATTGAAGTAGGGCCCGGCTCCGGGCAGCCCGCTGACTCAGGAACAACCTGGCTTCACGAATTTGCACACACCCCGGCACCGGGCGGTACTAAGTTTTTGATGCTGCACTTTACCTCGGCGGACATACCGGCCGGCAACCGTCTGGAAGTGGATCTGGGTTATGGTACAGACACCTTCGATGAAAACTCAGGTGATGAATTCTGGACACGTCCCATTAACCATACGAAATTCCCGGGCGGTATTCCGATCCGCTACATTGCCGACGGCAGTCTCAGCGGTAGCGTCGAGTTAACTCAATATGGTCGTGGTGAGAGTCTTCCCGGCGACTCAGCAGGACAATCCAACAGTGATCCCTTTGTTCTCAGCGGGAGCTATTCTGAACCCACCTACGACCCCTTCTGGTTTTGTAATACGCCACCGGAGTGGGAGAATGTCGAATGTGCGCCGCCGGCTGACATCAGGCGACAGGTCGCCCGAAGCTGCGGCATGATTGTGACCATTCATGGTGACGAGGTATCGACCTGCTCAGTTACCCTGATTGGCCCCGATACAGTGATTACCGCTGGTCACTGTCTGGCCGATATCGATAACGAATGGCCGACCAGTTCCGTAACGTTTGATTATCAGACGGATTGTGCGGGAAATGTCTCGGGTAGTTACAATCCCATATTCCACAAAGTTACAGGCTATTTGAAGTATCGATGGTCCGATGGTTCAAATCTTGATTACGCTATTTTAAAAATTGATATCCCACCGGGCGGACTGGGCATTCCAGTAATACCCATGCGGAACAGTTTGCCTTCCATAGGAGAACAGATTTTTGGGATCCACCACCCCAATGGCGCCACTAAAAAGTTAGCGCCAAAACATACAAATATGGAAACAGTAAACAGCGTCAGCAGTACTGGGATTGGCGTCGATATCGACGTCAGCGGCGGCAGCTCGGGTTCCGGTTTATTCGATATGATGGGGCGTTATCTGGGCGTTTTATCTGCCGGTTCTAGCTGTAATCTTTATTACTCTCCGTCTGCCTCTGTACTGAATGATATCGCGACCACCCCGACACCGGCTCCCGATCAGGACATTATGTTAGTGATTGATCGCTCCGGCTCCATGTCAGGCGACGCAGGTACGGGACAATCCAAGATGGACGAAGCTAAGGATTCCGCCTCGCTGTTTGTGCAGCTGGTGGAAGCTAATGTGGGACATCGTATGGGCCTGGTTTCATTTTCTACTGCCGCATCTATTGATGAAGGAATTGGTAATTTAAATGCCGGTAAGAAAAATCAGCTAATTGGACCCGCTCCCTACTCCGGCGGAGCCGTTGGCGATCTTACTCCTGACGGCTGGACCAGTATCGGTGATGGTATTGATAAGGCGCAGATCGAATTAAGTGGAGGCACCAATGAACAGGCCATTCTACTATTAACCGACGGCCTGCAAAACACGCCGCCCATGATCGAGCAGGCGACTAACGATATCGGCGACACGGTAGTACATGCGATTGGATTTGGGACAGAGTCGAGTTTGAACGGTGGTTTGTTATCCGATCTGACTCAATCAACAGGGGGTGCCTATACCCGAGCCGGTGATGGTCTGGAATTGAAAAAATTCTTCGCGTTAGCCTTCGGGGATATTTTTGAATCGGGTACGTTAACAGACCCTACCTTTGAACTACCGCGAGATGCTAATGAAACAGATGCCATGACCTTTGAGGTCTGCGACGAAGAGTTAATTACCATAGTCGTTGGCTGGGATAGACGCGAAGGTCATCTTGATATTATTGCGAAGGCACCTAACGGGGATGTCATTACCGCGACGACTGAAAGCGTCGGAAGCAGCTTTGGACATACCTGGGCCTTTATCAAAATCCCTCTCCCTATTTCAGGACAAAGAGAAGGAACCTGGTCGGTATCTTTCAGAAGACCGAAAAGCAGTGGTGAGTTCTCAACCCCGCCAATTCATTTACGCTATTTTATGAATGTCATCGCGGCTGGCGGTCCGGTTATCAAGCCGCTTAACATCAAGCGTCATTACTATACCGGGGAAAGTTTCACGCCATTGGTTCGCCTAAGTTATCCCGACGGTAAAAGCGTTCATCATGGACACGTTAAATTATCGGTCACCAAGCCAAGGGAGTCCTACGGAACTCTATTGACCAAGGCAGGACTGAAAGCGCCGAAGGAAATTAAGGGCGACGTTATCCCACCGATTCAGGCAACGCTTCTACAAATGGAGGACGATCTTGGCTCACCACTTTTTCACTATGACGAAGAGTGGTATGAACTAAGTCAGGATCGTGAAGTAAATGGTAATTTCGAACATAACGGCCCCTGGGGCAAAAAGTTCGACAACCTCTTCACTCGCCCCGGGAATTACACTTTCCGCTGCGTTGGTGAGTATGGTCATGATTGCAAGGGAATGCGCGAAACATCCTGGTCAGTTTTTGTTTCGACCAGAGTCGACCCAGACGCCACAGGAAAAACTTTTATCATTACTGAGCTGGGCTCAGGAAAAATCAAGATAACGTTTAAGCCTCAGGACAGTCAGGGGAACTTACTAGGCCCCGGTCACGCCGATCAATTTACGCTCACGGATATACCGGGAAGCAGCATCGTCGAGCCGGTAAAAGATAATCTCGACGGAAGCTACAGCGTCAATGTGCTGCACGATGACAGCAGTGGCGCTCAGCCGGGTATCGGCATCAACCAACCGGGGAGACCTACGGTAACCGTCACTCAGCCTACAGAAGCCAATTCTTCTGAAAGTAACAGCTGGTGGTTATGGTTAATCATCATCCTCCTGTTAGTTCTGCTTTTGATCAGCTTAGTCATCTAGGCAAAATCTCGGGCAAGGAAGACCCCTTGTCCGAGTTACTCTTCCAGCTCCTCAAGTTTTGTCTCAATAGCTACCTCTTTGTGCAAGGTCTGATGCACAGGGCAGCGGTCGGCAATCTCCAGTAGGCGCTGACGTTGGTCATCAGTGATATCAGCTTCGATTCGAATACTACGCGTAAACTTATCGATCTTTACTTTTTTATCTTCACAGTCCTCACAGTCTTTAGCGTGAACTTTCCCGTGACTGACATTGACCACGACATTGGATACGTCCAGCTCTTTATGTCGCGCGTACATGTTCAGGGTCATGGCGGTACAGGTACCGAGTGCCGCCGATAATAGATCATAAGGCGAAGGGCCCAGGTTGGTTCCTCCGACCTTCTCAGGTTCGTCAGCCAGCAGTTCATGCCCATTGGCATTAACGTAACTCAAAAATCCTTCAGCAGCTCTGCTGGCGACCACCACCTCTTCATTTTTTGATTCGAGTGACGGTAATTCTTTTGCATTAATATAACGTCGAGCCCAGCTGGCAAGAACGTGACCCGCATACAACGAGTCTTTTTTATCACTGAGTAGATGATCGGCACTATCCAGCGTAATAAAACTTTTCGGATGGAGCGCTTTTTTATAAATGGTTTCGGCCTCGTCAATGGGCACCACTTCATCCACTGGCGAGTGCATTACCATCAAGGCTTTGCGTAAACCGTGAATATCAATATCATGACTTTTAACGTCATCCACAAAATCCTGCTTAAAAGTAAACTGACGCCCCGCCAACTCGATGGTCACCTCGCCCTTTTCCTTCAACTTTTCAATCTCTGGCTCCAGCTGATGCAGCACATGTTCCGGCGATGATGGAGAGGCAATCGTCGCGACTGCTTTGGCCGAAGGAATATCCTTTGCTGCGGCCAGAATTGCTGTTCCTCCGAGAGAATGCCCCACCAGAATTTGTGGAGCTTCATATTCAGCTTCCAGGAATTCAGCTGCATCAATCAGGTCATTGACGTCGGTACTAAAACTGGTGTCAGCAAATTCTCCTTTGCTGGCACCGAGGCCGGTAAAATCAAAGCGCAAGGTCGCGATGCCTTCGCTCGCCATGGCATCGGCGATATTCACCGCCGAGTTAATATTCTTAGTACAGGTAAAGCAGTGGGCAAATAAGGCATAAGCCACCGTGACAGTATGATCGGGTTTGTGCAAAACACCGGACAACTCAAACCCTTGGCGAGTTTTAAATGTGACTCTTTTCTGCATCGTTGACTCCAATCATTGGTGTACCATGTTTCATAACAATATTAGTAACAGTTTTCGTGCTTAATTACGAATCACTTTGGTTATGATTTATCCTGCATTCCCAGCTCTTGTTTCAGTTTATGAATAAAAGCATCCACATCGCCTGTGTGAGTCAGATACTTGGCAATGGCAACCTTCTTGCCATTCGTTAATTCAGCTTGAACATTGTAGTAACTTTTATTTCCCACTGACATGTTAGTGCTGGAAGTAATGTCCGCTACTTCACTACGCGAAATTTTTGTTTTACTACCTGTTCCTAACATGCCATTTGCCACATGCAAAGCTCCAGATCCTACCGTCACTTCACTTTTATAAAGCATAAATTTCAGGCCAAAATAAAAAATCACAAACCCAAACAAGCAAAACATAATTAAGAAAATTATGGATGCATCACCAAAGTAAGAACCTATTCCAATAGCAGAGAAGATCAGACCGAATAGGACGGTGGATAAAGCAGCACCTTTATGACGAAACGCAGGGAAAGTATAGCTTGTGCCCCAGTTGTTAACGCTTTCTACTATACCGAGCCTCGTCCAGTCACCAGCCATAGTTCCGTTTCCTGAGCCACTCGACGATTGTTTCGATGAGCTCATGAACAGGTCTTCTTCAGCGGGTTCGATAGCCTCTCGGTGCGCCACGTTAAATGCAGGAACCTCATAATCAAGTTTGAGATCGACTCCCGGCTGCTTACGCTCCGCTCTGAATATCCACTCAATTTTATCGGAAGGATTTTTGCTATTGGACTGAGGCACCCCTTTTGGAATATCAAAAGAAAATTTTAGTCGGTGGCTGCCATCGTAGCGATTTTCAGCATAAGCTCTGCGATCGCTTTGCCAGATAATAGTGGTTCTGGTGGTTCGATTTTTACCGGTACCAGTTTGGTATTTGCGTTGACAGGTCAGGCTCAGCATCACTTCACCGTTACCTTCGATAGGGCCGTTGATCAGCAGTTCACCCGAAGTCGTACCACCGATAGCAAACGGCGTTTCTTCAACGATTAACTCCGAACTGCCGTATTTCTTGTGCCGTAAATACAAGGTGACTGCTGAGGACAATAAAATAATGCCGACCAGAGGAAACAGGAACACCAGCAGCTTGGCGGGTTCCTCCCTCAAACCGCCCTCATTCATCACGCCGATAACTGCGGGCACGCTTATTACATTCCAGATGATTGAGAACACCAGCAAAAACCAGAAGCTTCGACTGGTGTTGCTTTTAAAATGATTGGTCTGCCACTCTTCTTTCCATAACCAGGGTTCTGCTTCATGCTCTGCCTGCAAAGCCTTCTGCTTATTTAGCTTACGACCAGAGCGCAAACTGGCAATAATGATGCCTAAACCAACACCACCAAACACCAGCAGAAAGATACTATGGAAACCTAACATGCCCCAGCGCATGGTGCGGTCTATGACCGCTTCCGAGGGATCTTCAGGATTAACGTAAGCTCTGATTGGGCGATTCTGTTTCTTTGCGCTGTTCAGCTTGCGATAAAGATTTTTCTGGAAACCACCGATATTGTCCGTACCGCTGTAAAAGGACATTTGGTTCGATGTATAGGACTGACCCTGATATTCATATTGGAAACGTCCTTCCACGCCGTAAGTCGTGCTACCTTCATCATCGGTCGATACGGTTTGCTCTACCGAAGACAATTCAACCATTACCGGGCGCCACTCCTGAGAGCGCCAGACGTCATAGCTTTCGCTTACCCCTGATAAAAATATTCCGATGCCCGCAATAAAAAATATGGCGCCGAACACCGTTAAACAGCCCACTCCTTTTTTCATTTATCTTCCAGTATCTATTGTTATAGTGTGCTAAAAATAGCAGAAATGTCGCCAATTACAAAATAAGGTTTTATTTGCCCCAGTCACCAATAATGCGTTAATGTAATCCAAGGCTAACGATTAGACATAAGGATGTTTCCATGCGTGAGTCAACCAACAAACCACACCCTCTAACCTCTTCGGCTGAGGGAGGCCAGTCCGTGTCCCAACCCCCCGCCATTCTCACCGATATTGCCAGCAAAGCGGGTATCAGTTTTAACGGCGCTCATCCCTGGGATATTCAGGTTCTTGATGACAGCATTTATAAACGCATCCTTACTAATGGTTCTCTCGGTTTTGGTGAGAGCTACATGGACGGGTTGTGGGAATGTGATCAGCTGGACGAATTATTTACCCGGATTCTGCGAAGTGACATTGAGGAAGAGCTAGGCTTTATTGCAAAACTTAAGCTTGGGCTCGAAGTTATTCGACAAAATCTGTTTAATCGCCAGAGTGAAAAACGAGCTTATGAGGTGGGCGAACGACACTACGATATCGGCAATGATATCTTCGAAGCAATGCTCGATCCCACCATGAATTACTCCTGCGCCTATTGGGCTAATGCAGATACTCTAGAGCAGGCTCAGCTGGATAAACTCGATCTTATCTGTCGCAAGCTGGAACTTAAACCAGGCGAGACTGTATTGGATATTGGTTGTGGCTGGGGTGGCTTCGCTCGCTTCGCGGCTGAACACTATTCGGTTAACGTCCACGGTATAACCATTTCTAAAGAGCAGAAAAAGCTTGCTGAAGAACGCTGCAAAGATCTGCCTATCACCATTGAGCTACAAGATTACAGAAAACTAGAGGGCACGTTCGATAAGATTGTCTCGATTGGCATGTTCGAACATGTGGGCCCCAAAAACTACCCAACCTATTTCGATACTGCGCTTCGACTGCTAAAAGATGACGGTTTATTTTTACTGCATACTATAGGCAAATTTAACACCACACCTCACGTCGATCCCTGGATCAATAAATACATTTTCCCCAATGGTAAAGTTCCCTCGGCATTACAAATGACTCAGGCGCTGGACGATCGCTTTAATATCGAAGACTGGCATAACTTCGGCCCAGATTATGACTGCACATTACTCGCCTGGTGGCAAAACTTTAACCAGGCATGGCCAGAGCTTTCTGAAAAATACGATCAACGCTTTTACCGCATGTGGAAATATTATATTCACTGTAGCGCAGGTTTCTTCCGCTCCAAACAAGGTCAACTATGGCAGCTGGTGCTGAGTAAAAAAGGACGCCATGGGACTTATCGCTCAGTAAGATAAGACAGTACCAATCAAATAATAGCTGGTAGTACCTTTATAACCTAAAAACGCGTTACAATAGCGCCATATTTTTATTTGGAGTTCTACTTTTATGATTATTAAGCCGAAAGTACGTGGTTTTGTTTGTACCACGGCTCACCCTGAGGGTTGTATCGCTCACGTAAACGAGCAGATCGAATATGTAAAAAATAATATGCCAAAAGGCGATGGTCCTAAGAACGTGTTGGTTATCGGCTCATCGACTGGCTACGGACTGGCGTCGCGTATTGTTTCAGCATTTGGCTACGGCGCAAAAACGCTAGGCTTATTCTTTGAGAAAGAGCCTACTGAGAACAAAACGGGTACTGCTGGCTGGTATAACAACCGTGGTTTTGAAATCGCTGCAGACAAAGAAGGCCTTTGGCACAAAAGCATTAATGGTGATGCTTTCTCGCACCAGGCAAAAGAAGACGCGATTAAAATCATTAAAGAAGAGATGGGTAAAATCGACCTTGTGGTTTATTCGTTAGCTTCTCCACGTCGTCAGGATCCAGAAACGGGTGACGTTTATAAATCAGTGCTAAAGCCTATCGGTGAAGCTGTTACTGAGAAAACCTTAAATACTGATAAAGGTCTGGTTCACGATATCTCTATTGACCCAGCATCAGAAGACGATATCCAGAATACGATTAAAGTCATGGGCGGTGAAGACTGGGAGCTTTGGATGAAAGCTCTGGATGAAGCCGGCGTACTGGCGGATAACGTTAAAACCACTGCTTATACTTATATCGGTAAAAAACTGACCTGGCCTATTTACGGTCATGCCACGATTGGTAAAGCTAAAGAAGATCTGGACCGCGCCTCTCACGCCATCCACGACATGCTACAGGAAAAATATAACGGTACGGCAAACATTGCAGTACTAAAAGCTGTCGTTACTCAGGCGAGCTCAGCAATTCCAGTTATGCCACTTTACATTTCTCTACTGTATAAAGTGATGAAGGAAAACGGTGTGCATGAAGGTCCGATCGAACAAATCCGCGAATTAATTGTTGACCAAATGTTCGGTGATAAAGCGGTCTATGATGATACGCGCCGCTTCCGTGTCGACCTGAAAGAATTAGACGATAAGATTCAAGAAGAAGTAGAACGCCTTTGGGATATAGCGACTACTGAAAATATTGATGAGATATCGGACTATAAAGGTTACCAGCACGAATTCTTCAAGCTGTTTGGCTTTGAAGTTGATGGCGTAGACTACGATAAGGATACTAACCCTATCGTCTAGCCACTGATGTAGCTAAGTAACACAAAAAAGGCATTCTCTAGAATGCCTTTTTTATTGCTCATTGTTAAAGACAATCGATTTTTATACGCATCAAAATAACTAATCCATGAATATGTAATGCAGATATGATTTTTCACCCAAGTCATCAGCGCATTAACTGTCAAAATCTTTTACAATTCCTTTTAAATCAAACAGATTTATACGTCGACCAGTTAACATTTAGTCGTAATTTTCATAGAAAAGTGAAATTAATAGGGTTAATCTAATATCAGGTTTTAAAGCATCATTGTCTTCCCTATCAGTGAGACTGCTTAGCAGAATCAGAGACAAAGGTTTATCAATGCGCAAGCCATTAGCCCACCACCTGGTGGGCATTTTTTTGTCTGGGTTTTGTGTGAGTATTAGCGGTTCAACTTGGTGTAATGATTAATATCTTCGATCACACGGTTCAACACTTTATTATCAGCTCCCCATCCTGACCATGCGCTGGCATCGGCATAAAACTCAGGCTGACTTAAAACGACATCATTAGTCGCATCTTCGAACTTAACATCCATCAAAACAGCCGTTCCACCAGCCATTGCACCCGCAAAAATTCTTGCTGCGGTATTGATGTACTTAATTTCCTTAATTCTAGGAGAAAGTACCAGAGTACGCTTATCCGAAGCCGAAACAACATAGTCCTCGTCCGCTATGACATATTCCTTATCTGAGAAGGTAACTCTCAACAGGCTCACCAGGTACTCATTCATCTTCGTTTGAGCATCTATGTTTGGGCTTGAATCAGCAAACTCTGGATTAATGGTAATTGGGTATAAAACCACTTTTTGGAAAGCGTCAAATGGAACTTTAGGAGGTAACGCTGGGCCCTGCGGTTTAGTTAACCGAGTAGCACAGGCGGTGAGTAAAAATACCCCAAGAACAGTAATAAACAACTTTAAGTTTTTCATTTTTTCTCTCATTATTGTTGGTTTGAAATTTTTCCAACAGAGATATTCTCAGATATTATTGAGCAATGCAATTTCTAACAATATGGGAAAGGTATTCTTATTTTAGCCAGGCAAGAATTTGGTACAGAATAGCTATCCGTGTGTGCAAATCATCTTCCTCTAGAATTGCCTGCTTCTGCTTCTCGTTAACGGGTAAAAACTCTGTCAGTCGCTCGACAATAAAGTCCATATGTTGCCAGCGCTCAGGACTGTCCAGCATTTCAACCTGAGGGTGTTGGGCAAGGTCATTCAGCAAACTCACCAGTTCTCCCTGCTCGTCTCTAATGGGGCTTTGCTCAAGGTTGTCTGTGAACGATACATTGGCGCTGATTAAATTATCTGGCAGGATGGATGAGGAGTTAATCTTAAAGCGCTGTCTACCAAGGCAGGTGATCAGCAGTATTCCGTCTTCCTTTTGATCAAAGTCGACGATTTCAACATAGGTTCCAATATTAAATGGAGTCGCCGGTATGCCTGTTTCATTCCCTTTTTTGATCAGGCAAACGCCGAACCCCTTATTATTCGATAACTGCTTAGAAATCATATCCAGATAGCGTTGTTCGAATATCTGTAAACGAAGAACGCTCTCTGGAAAGACAACCCGCCGCAGCGGGAATATAGGCAGTACCTGGTTATCAGCCATCTTATGAACGCAGTCCAATACCCCGGTTGAGCAGGTACATGGCGAAAGTGGTCAATAATGCGATGAAGACCAGAATAATTGCGAACGCAATACCGATTTGGATATCCGAAGTGCCCAGGAAGCCATAGCGGAAAGCATTCACCATATAGATTATCGGGTTTAGCTTCGATACACCCTGCCAGAACTCCGGTAGCAAGCTAATAGAATAAAACACGCCGCCAAGGTAGGTCAGTGGTGTCAGAATGAATGTTGGTACAATTGCTACATCGTCGAACTTTTTAGCAAAGACGGCATTGATCAGGCCACCAATAGCAAACAATACCGAGGTTAAAAACACAACACTCATAACAACCCATATATTCTGGATTTGCAGTTCAACAAAAAACGAAGCGATGATGGTTACAATCAAGCCAGTTAACAGTCCACGTAGAACACCACCGCCGACATACCCACCTAATATTACCCAGTTGGACACCGGCGAGACCATCATTTCCTCGATGGAACGCTGATATTTAGAGCTGAAGAAAGAGGAAACAACATTGCCATAGGAGTTTGTAATTACTGACATCATGATTAAGCCAGGGACAATATACTCCATATAGTCGTAACCCCCCATTTCACCGACACGCGAGCCGATTAGATTACCGAAGATTACAAAATATAGCGTCATGGTGATCGCCGGCGGTAATAACGTTTGAGACCATATTCGCAGCCAGCGAGTAATTTCTTTAATAACAATTGTTTGGAATGCGACTAAGTTCATGATGTCGCCTCCTTGTGTGGGTTTTCGACCAGTCTCACGAATAGCTCCTCAAGTCGATTAGCTTTATTACGCATACTGAGCACAGTTATGTCATGTTTACTCAATTCATCAAACACGCCGTTCACTCCAGCTCCTTTATGGACATCGACCTCAATCGTGGTTTCATCGCGAACGCGAACTTCGTAACCATCTATTGTCGGCATCTGCGCTGGTAAGCCTGTCGTATCAAGAACAAATGTTTCCATATCGAGCTTAGCCAATAGCTCTTTCATGCTGGTGTTCTCAGCAATCTCACCATGGTTGATAATCGCAATGTTACGGCATAGGCTTTCAGCTTCTTCCAGATAGTGCGTGGTCAGAACAATAGTGGTTTTCTTTTCCCGGTTAAGTTCCTGCATGAAATCCCACATCGAACGACGTAGTTCAATATCGACACCCGCTGTCGGCTCATCCAGTATAAGAAGCTTAGGGTCATGAATAAGACCGCGAGCAATCATCAGGCGACGCTTCATACCACCTGATAGCTCTCGCGACTGTGCATCACGCTTATCCCACAAACCCAATTGTTCTAGTAAAGGCTGTGCACGCTTTTTAGCTTCATTACGCGAAATACCGTAATACCCTGCCTGTTGAACCACAATCTGCTCAACACCTTCAAACATGTTGAAATTAAATTCCTGCGGTACAAGACCGAGCTGCTTCTTAGCGTTGGCAAGATCCTTATCAATATCATGGCCGAACACTTCAACCTTGCCCGCACTTTTGTTAACCAGTGAGGTTATGATACCGATTGCAGTAGATTTACCAGCACCATTAGGCCCAAGAAGCGCGAAGAAATCACCCTCTTCTACCTCAAGGTTAATACCTTTCAGAGCCTGAGTGCCATTATCGTAAGTTTTACATAAATCTTTGATTGATAATGCTTTTGTCATTATTTACTCTTCGTTGTTATAGCTTTTGCTATAGAAATGAATCTTAATTACCGTTGTAGCCCCAGCGATGCCCTAGGCTGTGGTCTATATCAAGATGGTCAAGAATTCTGGCCACCATAAAATCTACCAGGTCATCTATCGATTGTGGCTCATTATAGAAACCCGGTGAAGCTGGCATAATGGTCACACCCATCTGCGACAGGCGAGTCATATTTTCCAGGTGAATCGTGTTGAAGGGCGTTTCGCGCGGTACCAGGATCAACTGACCACGCTCTTTCATTACCACGTCAGCAGCCCGCTCGATCAGGTTATCCGAAGCACCGTTTGCGATAGCACTCAAGGTTCCTGTACTGCAGGGACAGACAATCATCTGTTTTGGGGCACTGGAACCGCTGGCAACCGGCGACATCCAGTTATCACTGGAGAAAACCTTGATGCGACCTGGATCTATATCCAGGTTTTGCGCCAGGGTTTGTTCAATGCTGCTCGGAGCCTTACTCACCTGCACGCCACATTCAGTAGCCAGCACCACACGGGCAGCACTGGACAACATCAGATATACGACGCTGTAATGATTGCTTAGCTCCTGCAATAACCTGAGCGCGTAAGGTGCGCCTGAGGCACCAGTAACAGCCAATGTTATTGCTTTATTTTCTTGATTGCTCATTAAGCCAGTTGCTCCAGCAGTTTGCCGTGAATTCCGCCAAAACCGCCATTACTCATTACTAGAATTTGGTCGCCTGATTGTACCATTTTTGGCACTACCTGCAGAATAGCATCCACCGTATCTAATATCTGGACGCTTTTTAGCTTTTCAAGCTGCTCTTCTGGGAACTGCCAGTCAAACTCAGCGGGTTTGTGAATGATCACTTCGTCTGCTTCGCTGAGAGTAGGTAGTAATGTGTCTTTATGAATCCCTGAGCGCATGGTTGCAGAACGTAAATCTAAAATTGCGAGAATTTTTTTATCGCCAACTTTTTTACGGAATCCGGCGAGCGTCGTTTTTACCGCGGTCGGATGATGCGCAAAATCATCATACACGGCAATGCCACCGGCTTCCCCTTTCAGCTCCATACGGCGTTTAACGTTACGAAACTCAGATAGAGCATCACAGCAATGATGGGCCGGAACGCCGGTGTGCCGCGCAGCCGCAATCGACGCCAGACCATTGACCACGTTATGCATACCGATTAGCTCCCAGTGGACTTCGCCCTGCTTGTCGCCGGCAAAGAATACCTCAAACTGACTGCCATCGTCTTGCAACAGCTTAAACTGCCAGCCATTGTCAGGACCTATAAGCTCCTTCTTCGACCAGAAGCCCATGTCGATAACTTCCTGCAGATATTTTTCATTTTCTGGATATATAACCAGCCCATTGCCGGGAACGATACGGATCAAATGATGGAACTGGGTTTTGATGGCATCAATGTCCTTGAAGATATCAGCATGATCGAATTCAAGGTTATTCATAATTAAAGTCCGCGGACGATAATGAACAAACTTAGAACGCTTATCAAAAAAGGCTGTATCGTACTCATCAGCCTCTACCACGAAGAACGGTGAATCCGTCAGTCGGGCGGACAAGCCAAAGTTTTCTGGAATACCACCTATCAGGAAACCGGGACTCAGATTCGCATACTCCAGTATCCATGCAGTCATACTGGCCGTGGTGGTTTTGCCATGAGTACCGGACGCAGCCACGACCCATTTATCTTTTAAAATATTTTCTGATAACCACTGGGGCCCTGAGCGGTAATTTAGTCCCTGCTCAAGGACATACTCTACCGATGGATTACCGCGCGACATGGCATTGCCCACAATCACACAGTCAGTGTGCTGAGGAATGTGTTTGGGATCAAAGCCCTGAATGAGCTCAATCCCCTGCTCCTCCAGCTGAGTACTCATCGGCGGGTAGACATTTTCATCACTACCGCTAACCGATATACCCTGCTGTTTTGCCAGCAAGGCAATCCCACCCATAAAGGTGCCGCAAATACCTAGAATATGAATATGCATCGACTAATTGGAATCTATAGTTATGAAACTTTGCTGACAATCATAAGCCAAGCATGATTTTTCGTCATCTTTTCGGGAAAGAAATCTTAAAATACGGTAAAATCGCCACAAAATTGTCCCAAACCGAATGATTTGGGCAACATTTGTTGTGGTAACGGATTTCGCTCTTCAGCGAGTTACTTTCTCTTAATTGGCTAAGAGAAAGTAACCAAAGAGAAGTCCACCCCGATATTGAGGTTATTCAGGGAATAACTTCTTTCGTAACTCACAAGCAATTTAACGTACCGTGAAATACAGTCCCTCCCTGGCCTGAATTTCACTATTTGAATCATCTACCAAGGGTATTTCCGTTGGTCACAAATTCAAATTACTATAGCTTGCGAGCTACTCAACTCAATATAAGGGGTCATTGTACTTCTCCTGATACACCGCAAATGTCATTAATCCTATGAGTAATAAAAGCTACAAGGTAAAATTTTATGCCTAAAAAGAAATACAACGCCTTCTACGCCCAGTCTGGCGGCGTAACGGCAGTGATTAACGCAACCGCTTGCGGCGTTATTGAAACAGCTCGTAAGTCTCTTAATATCAATAAAGTTTATGCGGGTAAAAACGGCATTATCGGTGCCTTGCGTGAAGAGCTGATCGATACCAGCAAAGAGAGCAAGAAAGATATAGCCGCATTGAAGCATACGCCTTCAGGCGCCTTCGGCTCTTGCCGCCATAAGCTAAGAAGCATTGAAGAAAATAAAGAAGAATACGAACGCCTAATCGAAGTATTCAAGGCGCACGATATTCGCTACTTCTTCTATAACGGTGGCGGTGACTCTCAGGATACGGCACATAAAGTATCTCAGCTGAGTGAAACCATGGGCTTCCCTATCACCTGTATTGGTATTCCTAAAACCGTTGATAATGACCTCCCTATTACTGACAACTGTCCGGGCTTTGGCTCGGTCGCCAAGTACGTTGCGGTTTCTATCCGCGAGGCAGCTTTCGACGTGAAATCCATGGCGGAAACTTCAACCAAAGTCTTCGTTATGGAAGTGATGGGACGTCATGCAGGCTGGATTGCGGCTGCGGGCGGTCTGGCCTGTGAGAAAGAAGGCGATGCTCCGCATATTATTCTGTTCCCGGAAATTGCCTTTAATAAAGAAAAGTTTCTCAAGAAGGTAGAACGTACCGTTAAAAAATACGGATACTGCGCCATTGTCGTTTCGGAAGGCACGGCATATAAAGACGGTACTTTCCTTGCTGACGCAGGAACCGTTGACGCCTTCGGACACAAACAACTGGGCGGTGTTGCACCGGTTGTTGCTGGCATGATCAAAGATGAACTGGGTTATAAATATCACTGGGCTGTCAGCGATTACTTACAGCGTGCAGCACGACATATCGCTTCAGCGACTGATGTTGAGCAGGCCTATGCCATGGGACAGGCCGCGGTTGAGTTCGCTGACGCCGGTAAGAATGCAGTTATGCCAACCATCGTTCGCAAGAACACAAAAAGCTACCGCTGGACGGTAGGCGAAGCAAAGCTGGCAGATGTAGCAAACGTTGAGAAAATGATGCCTCGCAAATATATTTCTCGTGATGGCTTTGGCATTACTGAAGAGTGTCGCCAGTACCTGCAGCCTCTAATCGAGGGAGAAGCCTATCCTCCTTACAAGAACGGGTTGCCACAGTACGTTGAACTCAAAAATGAACTGGTTAAGAAAAAGCTCAAAACTAAGTTCGAAATATAAAATAAAAGGCCCCAAACGGGGCCTTTTTATTATGTCGGGTCAACTTAGAGGCTTCACTGGTTATCCATATTAAACTCAATTTTGACCGTTTGCCCCAAACTGGCGATGGGGCGTCCTTCTGTCATTGCCGGTCTAAATTTCCACTCTTTTAAAGCCTTAACCGCCTCTTTATCGAAAATATTTTTTGGCTGAGAGTCCAGCACAGAAATATTGGATAAAGTCCCACTCGCATCCACGTCATACTTCAACAGAACCCAACCCTCAATACCGTTCAACTGTGCTTTAATGGGATAGCTGGGTTGAGCTCGATACATTGCCATAGCGCTGCTATCCTGTAGCACATCGACTCTACCAAAGCCGGTAGTCGCACCATCCAGACTGACTTCATCGACAAGATTTGTTGTCAAAAAAGACTCCTCTGTCAGCACATCAATCGACTCGATAACCTGTCCATCGATCGATGGTGTTTTCTCGATAACTGGTAGCTTTGGAGGCTTTAAAGGGCTCCTCTTTGGCTCAGGCTTTTTATTCGGAATCTTGACGTTGGAAAGTTCAACTGGATTTGGTTCTACTTCAGTTTTAGTTTCCTCATCCTGGATCAGCTGGCTCATTAAAAATAAAAGAGCCGCAGTTACAGTTGCCGCAATCAATAGTGATAATGTTATTTTCATTATTGCTCCCCTTTTTATATAACCTTCAATTA
Source organism: Kangiella sediminilitoris (assembly GCF_001708405.1). Classification (NCBI taxonomy): domain Bacteria; kingdom Pseudomonadati; phylum Pseudomonadota; class Gammaproteobacteria; order Kangiellales; family Kangiellaceae; genus Kangiella; species Kangiella sediminilitoris. The sequence goes on from NZ_CP012418.1 coordinate 2,009,410, forward strand.
TCTAAACGCCACTCAATCAAAAAAGGGTTAAATATTTTTAGAACCGTTTATAATCAGGTACATTAGAATAATCGACCTATGATAATAATGACTGAAGGAATAAGAGGCGTGTCATGCTGTTAATACCTGCTGAAAATGCAATTTCAAAAAAGAATCCTCCCTATCTGACAATAACGCTAATTTTAATTAATATTTTTGCGTATATATTCCTGCAGGGCCAAGATAATGAAATATTTGAAGAAGCTTATGACTCTTACACTGAAGCAGAATTATTAACTCAGGAAAAAACTGCTTTTGAAGAATATGCCTTAGAGCACCGAATTGACGTTTACCAGTCAATTCAGGGTAACTCTATGCTACCTGATGAGTATCTGGTTCAAATAATCTTACAGGACAAACACTTCGCAAATCATATCCAGAACCTGAGTAGCTATTCCTTAGAGTGGCGCCAAAAGAGAGAAAAGGTTAACAACATTCTTGAGGAAACCTCTCTCTATCAATACGCCTACTACCCTTCAGATCCAAGTATATTTACAGCCTTTACCCATATGTTTATGCATGGTGGGATTGATCATCTTGTGGGTAATATGCTGTTCCTGTTCCTTTTTGGTTTTAACCTCGAGTTAATATTAGGACGTGGAAAGACACTGTCTTTATATATTCTGTCTGGTTTAGCTGCCGTTTTATTTTTTGGTTTTACCACCAAGGATCCCTATACCCCTCTGGTTGGGGCATCAGGAGCAATCGCTGGTTTAATGGGTGGTTTCGGAGGGTGGTATGGTCTGAAAAACATTCGATATTTTTACTGGTTTTTCGTTATTTTTGATTACATAAAACTCCCTGCTGCTTTAGTCTTTTTATTTTGGCTAGGTAAAGAATTTATCATGTCGACCATTCAGGATGATAATGTTGCCTACATGGCTCACTTTGGTGGTTTGCTCGCGGGCTTTCTTTGTGCAATCAGTTTTAAATTATTATCCAAGCCGAGTCAGGCTGCGACAGAAAACACCGAAGAAAACGAAGCTAAGGGGCAATCTCAATACGAACTAAAATACCATGAGGCCTGCACTGCATTCCAACAATTGGATTTCGAGCGTGCACGACAGCTATTCACGCAGCTTATCGAACAGGATCCAAATAGGATGGATTATTACAGCCAGCTGTTTGCTCTTGAAAAAATCACTCCTAACTCAAGACGATTTGAAGAATTCTGTAATCTGATTCTACTGAAGTCATTAAATGATACTCGCTTTACCAAGCTATCCGATATGGCAATCAGCGAACTTACGGATAATGGTAACGGCTTAAAAGTATTACCCGCGGATAGCCTGATTAATTATGCTGGCAGTTTGATCAAAAAAGGGAAGCTACACCAGGCTAAACCGATAATTAATTTCCTGGTCAAACATTACGACTTTAATGAAGATGTACCGAAATTATTATTCCGATTTGGACTGGCCTGTGAACAGAATAATGATCACATTACCTATGAGAAAATCTTTACTTATTTGAGCAAAAAGCACCCAGAGTCTTTTGTTGGTGTAGAAGCAAAAAAAGCTTTAGGTAAAACCTAAAGCTTTTCTTTTCCAGGGCAAGTTAGACTGATGGCAGTTTATGCCGCATTGAGTGGCATACCTGCCTTAATTGTTCAGCTTCTCTCTGGTGCGCTCCATTAGGATACCTCTGCAACAACACATCCAGAATTTTTAATGCCCGGTCGTCGCTATTCATAACGTCTGATTCAAACCTTGCGCGAGCTAGCATAAGACTCGGCAGGTTCATATCCTGCTTCATGCTGTCAGGAATACTGCATAGTTTTTTTACTTCATCGGCATAGCGTTTATGTCTCATTTGTTTTACCAAGATCGCGCGAGCTTTTGCATTCATTGGTTTAAAACGCGGTTCGAAGCCAACCATATCTTCATATAACCTCAGAGCTTCAGCTGGGATGGTTCCAAGCTCGGGATAATCAAAATAATTTTTTGCCGCTTTTAGTGCACCCGCCGGGTTTTGCCTTGCGATATTCAGGCGGACCAAACGTTCGAGAGCTTTGACTGTGTGGCGTTTATCCTGCGCTAGTTCGTACAAGACACTTTCTGCATCTTCATACCGTCCTTCCTGAATATAGACGTCAGACTTGGAAAACAACCTTTTTATTGGCGCATCTTCACCTTCACTGCTCAGCAGGTTTTCAAAATCAATGCCGTAGCCCAATTCATTGTGATACTGGTATGCTACATAGCCGAACATATTAAACTTTACTATATAGAAATACGCACCGGCACCAAACAGCATCGGGTAAGCAATCGCCTGTGGTAGCCAGAAATGTATTTCACTCATAGCGAAACCCAACCCATTATCAATCAGGTATGAAAATCCAAACAATAATAAGTAAGGCCAGCCAATGGCTTTAATGCAGGTTGCAATCCGTGCCGGATTTATCGCTGCAAATACATGCTTTTCCATTGCAAGAATAATGAGAATCGCTGGCATACTGAATGAGACTAGCGCTAAATAAATTTGAATGGCTGCCACTCCCATCGGCAAAATCACAAAATAGCCAATGAGCGTCAACATAACAAACAGACCAATTACCTTGCCCATCATTCCCTCAGAATCAAAGATGATGGCCTCATCATAGCTGGGCGCATCAAACTTCCCTTTGGCAGTTGTTATTAAAACTTTAAATACATAACCGATGCCAATAGAAAGTACGGCAAATACTAATAATCGGTTTAGGATCCAGAAAGATATAAAATCATTAATCAGCCCAACAGCAAAAGCTATTGCCATATACAGCATCAAGAATCCTGTCGCACCTTTCTGCCAGGGATATTTATTAAAATACGAAAGTTTATTCCAGAAAGGAGTAACTTTATCGCTGACTCCTAGAGAATTAAGGTGGTTACGGCAGAGTAGGCAACGTGGAGCTATTTCTCGTTCAGCCATATCGCAACAGTTAATACAGAAAGATGTATCGCAGTCGTGGCAGAACCACTGTGCCTTTGCTTGGGTGTGATATTTACAGTTCATTCCCTGTCCTTGTAGTTTTCATTATTTTATTTAGTTTTTGTGATTTGATTTTATCAGAGCTTTTCCAATTTCTCACGATCCAATATTGTTAAAACATCTCAGGCAAAAAAAAGCACCACCCGCAGGCAGTGCTTTATTAGTTCTAACGTTTACAGTAGTGGAGCAATAACAAGCGATACAATTGCCATCACGTTAATCAGAATGTTCATTGATGGGCCTGAAGTATCTTTAAAGGGATCACCAACGGTGTCGCCAACCACGGTTGCGGCATGAGTATCGGAACCCTTACCACCATGATTGCCTTTTTCTACATACTTTTTAGCGTTATCCCAGGCACCACCTGCGTTAGCCATCATCAAGGCTAAAGCCACGGCGCTGACCAGAGCTCCGCCCAACATACCACCGAGAGCTTCAGGACCTAACAGGAAGCCCACCAGTGGGGGTGCAGCGACAGCAATTACGCCCGGTAAAACCATTTTCTTCAAGGCCGCTGTGGTCGCAATCTCGATACACTTAGTTGTATCTGGGTCGGCATTACCCTCCAGTAAACCTTTGATCTCCCTAAACTGACGGCGGATCTCATGGATCATGGCAAAAGCCGCATCTCCAACTGCCGTCATGGTAATCGAGGCTATCAGGAACGGAATAACACAGCCGATGAATAACCCCATCAGAACGGTTGGGTCGCCAATATGCAGGATGAATGGCTCTGCCCCATTTTGCGCATCCAGAGTTTCAACGAATGCTGCAATAATCGCCAGAGCGGCTAAAGCTGCCGCCCCAATCGCAAAACCTTTACCGATTGCCGCAGTCGTATTGCCCAGCTCGTCTAAGGAGTCTGTAATTTTACGAGTTTCTTCGCCCAGGCCACCCATCTCAGCGATACCACCAGCGTTATCAGCTACTGGACCGTAGGCATCGATGGCCATGGTAATTCCGACTGTTGCCAGCATACCCACGGCAGCGATTCCAACGCCATAGAGACCCGCCAGCTCAGTTGATATATAGATAATGGCAGCAATGGTCAGAATGGGTAAGACAACTGATTGCATACCAACCGAGAGGCCGGTAATCATCACGGTTGCGGAACCAGTCTCACCTGACTGAGCAATCTTACGAATGGGTTTCGCGGAAGTGTAATACTCCGTAACTAAACCAATAATAATCCCGCCGACAGCTCCGGATAAAACGGCTAACCAGACATAGGTAGAGATCTCCATCCAGCTAAGCAGAAAGAAGGCCGCAATAACGAACAGTACAGCTGCGCCAATGGTTCCAACACGCAATGCGACTTCAGGGCTTTTGCTCGACATACTTTTAACCAGCAAGATTCCCAGAATTGAGCAAATCAAACCAACAGATGCCAAAGCCAGTGGTGCTGACATCAATGCGTTTTTAGTTCCGAGATCAGTCCCCACCAACGTTGCGGCGATGGCAATGGAAGCGATCATCGAGCCGCAATATGACTCAAAGATATCCGATCCCATACCTGCTACGTCACCCACGTTATCACCTACATTATCGGCAATAACACCGGGGTTTCTTGGATCGTCTTCAGGAATACCTGCTTCAACTTTGCCTACAAGATCTGCGCCCACATCCGCAGACTTGGTATAGATCCCACCACCAACACGGCTGAATAAAGCAACTGATGAAGCGCCCATGCCGAAGCCATGAATATAATGAGCGGTTGAAGGATCAGATCCGAAGTACCAGTAAAGAGACCCAAGCCCGATTAGACCAAGCGAGGCAACACAGAGTCCCATAATCGAGCCACCGAAGAAAGCTACACTTAAAGCTTCAGCGGCTCCTTTGGTATGAGCAGCAGTGGTTGTTCTTACATTTGCCTTAGTTGCTGTATACATGCCGATATAACCGGCTAAGGCGGATGATATCGCTCCAACGGCAAATGCAAGCGCTGTTTTATAGCCTAGAGGTGAAAACCAAAGAATAATTAGCAAAATGCCCGCAAAGATAGCGAGCATTTTATATTCACGGTGCATGAAGGTCATAGCCCCCGAATGAATAGCGTCTGCTATTTTCTTAACTCCGCTATCTCCTTCCGGGTATTTCTTGACCACACCGTAAATCACAAAGGCAATGATTAAGCCCAGCACCCCTAGTGCCGGTGGCAGGTAAAGCATCTCTTGCATAAAGCCCCCATTAGATTTATCTCATTGAATGTTATACAAATTTTATTTTTCGCAACTTCAGTCTATAGCAGTTTCATCATTTGTACAATTTATATACAAGGTGATTAGTAAACCAGCAATTTATTTTGTGAACAAAGACCGTTATAATACGCGCCCTCTATAGAGCCCTAACACGCAATTAAAGGTAAAGTAATGAGTTTGGACAACGTACCTGCGGGTAAAAATATCCCAGAAGAAATAAATGTCATCATTGAGATCCCTGCACACAGCGATCCAATTAAATACGAAGTCGATAAGGAAACAGGCGCCCTATTTGTAGATCGCTTCATGGCGACTTGCATGCACTACCCTACAAACTACGGTTATGTTAACCAAACTTTGTCAGCCGATGGCGACCCAGTTGACGTATTAGTACCAACGCCATTTCCGCTAATTCCTGGTTGCGTAATTCCTTGCCGCCCAATCGGTGTTTTGAAAATGACTGACGAGTCTGGCGAAGATGCGAAAGTAGTTGCCATTCCAACTGGTAAGCTAAGCAGCATGTATCAGGGTATCCATGAAGTAGATGAGCTACCTGAATTACTACGTAATCAGATTGAACACTTCTTCCAGCACTATAAAGATCTAGAGCCTGGTAAATGGGTTAAAATCGCTGGCTGGGAAGGCGCAGAAGCTGCTAAGAAAGAAATTTTAGACAGCATCGAGACTTATAAAAATAGCTAAGCTATTTTAAGCGCTACAAAAAAAGCCTGCTGAAACAGAATAGTTTTAGCGGGCTTTTTATATTAAGGGACAGTTTAAGCTACCAGTATTTGTCTGAGCAGTTCGCGCTCCTTTTGATACAGCCAAAATAAACGCTGTTTTGCTTTTCCATTATCAGGCTCTTGAGCTAATACCTGGCGATACTGCTGTTGGGCGTCACGTAAACTTTCCAAGGACACTCTAGTTTTTTCTGATAACCAAATCTCTTCTGCTCTTATTTGCTGTCCAAGAACCGCATAATAAGTTGCATTAGCCTGCTGCAAACTTTGGATAGTTAAAGCGAATACCTGATTATGATCGTCTGATTTCTTGTCCGTTGTTACTACTGAGTCAGTTCCTGTCTGCTGCCCTTCTGGTAAAAACAGAGTAGATACAATAGCAGCCACCAGCAGGCTGGCCGCAATAGCCATACTCCACCACGGCTTTTGTTTACTTGTTGCTGACTCAGATTCAATCTGCTGACGAATTTCAGACCAGCGATCAGGTGCATTCGCCGCGTCGGGCAAATTGTTCAACTGCTTTAATAAGTCCTGTTCGTTATTCATAGATTACTCTAACGTCTCTCTCAGCATAGTCCGGGCTCGGCTAAGATGTGCTTTACTGGTGCCCGGAGCTATGTCTAATTGCGAACCAATTTCTTGATGGGTCATTCCCATCAGGTCATGTAATACTAACACATGCCTAGCCTGCGAAGGCAAAGTGGCAATAGCCTTTTCCAAATCTATCTGCTGTCGGTTATGGCTATCGTTGAGGCTCTGTTCAAATTCTCTTTCCCAGTCAGGGTCCCGAACTAAGTCCAGCGATTTTTTGCGTTTATCCGCCAATACCGTATTCACCGCTATGCGATAAATCCATGTAGAAAACCGACTGTCGCCTTTAAAACTGTTTAGAGACTGCCAAGCTTTGATGAAAGTCTCCTGCATAAAGTCTTCGGCGTAGCTTTTGCATCCTGACATACGCAGACACAGCAGAAATACCTGATTCGAGTGCTCTCGATACAGGCCTTCAAAGGCACTGACAGAACCATCCTGAGCCTGTTTTACCAGCTCCCTGGTCGCCTGTGTTTGTAATTTCGTTACTTCTGCTGCCGACAAAATAAGAATTATTCACCGTTTACTCATTAGATGATGATTACAGCAAAAGGGTTTAATGGCAAAAATAATATTTTAGGCAAAAAAATACCCCGCTTGGGGAACGGGGTAAAAAGTCATATCAAAAAGGTATCTAGGGAAAGATATGACTCAGGCAGCATCCTTGCTAACTACTATCTTTTCACCAGTATGTGTGAGAATTACCAACGCTTTTAGACTAAAACATTAAATGTGAAGAAAGCGTCAATGCAGTAGTAAAAGGTGATTAATTCAACTAATAGGCTATTAATCAATAAGTTACATGATGGGGTTGTCATGCAGCTATTAGCCGCTTGGCTAACTTATCACCCTAAATGTAATTATAAGAAAAGCTGAATGGTTGTTAAAATTGATAAGTTTGATGCCAGTGATAGCAAATAGCTATCACTAAACCTGCTCAGGGTTTTAACCGCGCTTAAGCAACTCAATGAGATCAATTATTGCTGCATTTGCTCTTGATATATAGGAAGACATGACCAGCGAGTGATTTGCCAGAAACCCGAACTCACTGCCATTCACGATCATTGGGCTCCAGATGGTTTCCTGTGTAGCTTCCAGCTCCATGATGATCTGCTGAAAGGAAGCTACAGCGTTTTTATCACGCAGCACGCTGTCAAAGTCATGCTCGACAGCTTTCAAAAACTGGATCAAGGCCCATGTTGAGCCTCGAGCTTCCCAGAATACATCATCAATTTCCATCCAAGGTGTTTCTACAGTGACAATCTGTCCCTTACCTGTGGACTGTGTTGCAGAGGGATCGTTGGCCAGATCCGTATTTATACGACTTTTACCAACGCTTGCACTCAAACGTTGAGATAAACCACCCAAACGTTTATTGACCAGGTATAGCCAGGAGCGAAGGTTATCCGCACGCGCATAAAACTGGGTATTGGAGTCTGACGGGTCAGTTAAACGATCACGATAATCCCGCAAAAGCTCAATGCCTTTGCGATACTCTCTTTCCGCCCTTGGGAACAACCACTTTTTGTGGTTAATATTAAATGCAGGCTCAGCAAACTTTAAAGCTTCGTCTTCCATAGATTGAGATTGAGACCGACTGATGTCATTTCGGAGAACCTGTGTAATATCCCTTATCTGCACTAAAGCTCCAAACTCGTAGGACGGCATATTGTCCATGAATACACTTGGGGGAGTTATGTCGTTACTTAAATACCCCCCTTTTTTATCCAACAGCTTTTCAGCAACTTGAGCAACGGTCTCGACGGTAACATATCCAACGGGTGGCTCGCCGGGGTATTCTTTAATTAAAGTATGGGTATCAACCGGGTCAGGTTCCGAGCTCCAGATGAAAATAAAGACAAACATTAATATCAGCAGCAATATGAAGCCGGTTAAAATCCAAGTCCACTTGCTGCTTTTACCTGTCTTTTCAAGGGGCGTATCAACGTTCATCAATCTATCCTCAGAATCCGTCAGAGTTTACTTATTTAGAATTACGTACTTCGGCCTTAACATCAAGCGTCGGCTTGTTAGCAAAATGTAACTTCATGTTATAGCTTTTGGTGGCCTCAGTAACACTTAGCCCCATAACCATCACATGCTTGCCTCCTGGCTCAAATCTCACTTCATTATCAATAATGACCTTATCCAGATGCACCATTTTTGCCATGTCATCAACAACTTTTGTCTCATGCATCATGACATGATCTGCACCCTCGATACTGACACCAGTCAAAGTGACGGGTTCTCCCGTATGATTGAGTATAGTAAAAAACGCAGCTGTATTAGTAACGCCCGAGGGCATTTTTCTAATCCACCCATCTCTAACTTCAATCCCTTCTTTAGGCGTTGAGTCCGAGCATGAGAGCAGGCTTAACCCAGCCAGCAACACCCAACAAATGTTGATTAAGCTTTTAAATAATGGAGAGTTCACGTAGTTTTCCATTGGCAAATTTTGCAATAGTGTTATTGTACTTATATTCCCCGACAAACTCTATGTTATCCCAATGACAACACTCTTTCCGATTCCAGAGCATTCTCAAGTTCCCGTCCTTGGCAGCGATCTTACTTTTCCTGTGCGACGGGTCTATTGTGTCGGACGCAATTATGTAGCCCATGCGAAAGAGATGGGGCATAACGAACGAGAAACACCATTCTTTTTTAACAAACCTGCAGATGCTCTGGTGGTTAACCCAAAGTCAGTTCCTTACCCCACCATGACAGAAGAGTTACATCATGAGGTTGAGCTGGTTTTAGCTATTAATCAGGAAGTCAGCGATGCGGATGAAGCCGAAGCTCAAGCCTGTATTTATGGTTATGCCCTTGGTATAGATTTAACCAAGAGGGATCTTCAGGACGAAGCTAAACTTAAAGGACGTCCGTGGGATCTCTCCAAGGGTTTTGATCAGTCAGCTCCAATATCATCGATACTACCGCTAGATGATATTAAAGATATTGAGAAGGGACCTATTAGTTTATCGGTAAATGACGAGATCAGGCAGGAAGGTGAATTAAACCAGATGATTTGGTCTCCTACTGAAATCGTTCAGGAACTTTCAAGGCATATTATCCTTAAGCCCGGTGATTTGATATTTACTGGTACTCCTTCAGGAGTCGGCTCGGTTGAGCGGGGGGATAGAGTCGTAGCCAAAGTAAATGAGGCGCTAGATTTAGACTTTATCGTTGAATAAGAAACGGGCTGGAGAATCCCAGCCCGCATCAATTACTTAAAGTTTAAAGACTGTTATAAATAAAAGTCACAATTTGCTTTGGCTTTATAAACGCCTGGCCATTATCGGCGTCATATTCAGCGCTAGGATTTGCTGCTATGACCTCGTCTAATGACATGCCTTTATCTTTCAACGCCGCAACTTTTTGACGCAGATCTTTCAGCATATCGCCAAACTCCTGCAGCTCTTTTTTGTTAGACATAGGACCGTGGCCGGGAATGATTTTAGTATTATCATCTGCCAGTTCTAATCCACGCTCGACAGCGGCAATGTAACCATCAATCGAACCGCCACTTCCCGTATCAATATAGGGATAACCAATATTAAAGTAGGTGTCCCCCATGTGTAATACATTATCTTTTTCAAAATAGATAATGGCGTCACCGTCTGTATGAGCATTGGCAACATGATAAGCGCGCATATCATCGCCATTCAGATGTAAACTAATTTCGCTGTCGAAGGTTACAACCGGTAATGCAGCTTTTGGTGAAGCTGGCGTGACGCGGCCAAAGAACTTACTGACCTGCTCTGTACTCATACGTTGACGAACATTGTCATGAGCAACAATAACCGCACCTGCTTTCCCAAAGTTTTCGTTGCCGCCAGTATGATCACCGTGCCAATGTGTATTAATAACAAATCGAACAGGTTTATCGGTCAGTTCATCAATTGCTTTATTAATTTTTTCAGAAAGAGGAGCGTACTGATCATCAATGATGTAAACGCCATCATCTCCAACCGACACCCCTATGTTCCCGCCTTGGCCAAACAGAACATAAATTCCATCAGATAACTTCTCAGTTTTAATGGTGACCTCAGGCTTTTCTTCGCTGTGGGCCTGAACTGAAGGGCTAAAACAAAATGGTAATACCGAAAAAACTACCATTGAAATGCCTAACTTATTCATAAAAGACTCCTGCTTCTACCTAAAATAATAGAGTTAGATTAGCACACCAACATCAAATTTATGTCAATACCATATAGTTACAGCATACCTCTAATTACAACCAATCGGTTAGAACGAAGCCCACTCCCAAACGATTGACGTGTCGATTATAATCAATCAGGCTTTCGCCATACCCATTGAAGTACTGGATATAACCACGCAACTTCCCATCGTCATCTAAAGGAAAAGTCCAGTCAAACTGTACCGCGCCTTTATTATCGCTACGCAGATTATTTCTCAATAGCACACCGAAGTTATGGTCATCCCATTGGTAGGCGGAATAAAGCTCAAAGTAACCCATGTAATCGTCAATATCAGGGTTATCATCGCCATCAGGGTCTAACGGGTCTTCTTTTTCATCTTCTGGGATACGCCACCAGGGTTTAAATGCAATAACCCAGCGGTCATTCTCAAAAGCAAACTCCGTATAAACACGGTTCCAGCTGCGAGAGTATAGTCCACTCTGTCCATTAGACTGGTGGGAGACGCCCATCGAAAAGTAAGGTATCTGCCACTCACCCAGGGCCCAGTCGGTTGCCCATGCAGCGAATATTTCAGGTTCATGGTTAGTCTCGCGGAAAGGACTGGATACGTCTTTGTTATAAGCCTGCCAATAAGACTGTCCGGTATAAGCAAAGAATAATGCACTATCCTTACCAAAAGGCTCTTCCCAGAATGGGGTTTTAAAGCTTACCTGAAATTTAATTTCGGTATTATCCACCTCTCGCTCGTCACCAGTAGCCTGCAAACTGTCTTCATTAGGTCGTCGGTTATAGGTCAGTGGTAGGAGATAATTAGGTTTATGCGGAATAATTGCGAAGCGGTTATCCCGAATTCGGTATTCCAGACGAAGGCGTTTTTTTAATAATGTCGACTCTTCACTCTCACCTTCAGCTTGCCCTGAAGCATCTTCTGAGTCAGCTGGATCGGACGCAAATAAGTCTTTGCTGCGACGAAAGAAAGCTCTATCACTCTCTCTTTCACAATACTCCTTTATCTCTTTAATAGAAGTATCATCACTAACCACATCCATACGCTGAAGCAAGCATTGATCATAATCTTGAGAGTAGGCAGCGGAAGATGCTTCTTCCTCTTCGCTGGCGAGAGATAGTACAGGAGCCATCAGCAAAGAAGGCAGGAGTATAGTGTAAACGGTAGCTCGATTGGGCTTAACGTCAAACGTCATGGTTTATGTCCGGTCATCATTTGGGGTAAATTGTAGCAAATCCGTTCGGTATAAACATACCAAACGAAAAAAAGCCCCGGATACATCCGGGGCTCACTCTAATCAAAAATTAGCTTTCAATTTGCTGCTTCAATGATCGCAACCCTTTCTGGTACTCAGGTCCCAACATATCATCCATAAAAATGCCGTAGTAGCGACCTATGAGGTTGCTGCCAAAATCAATGTCGAAGGTCCAGGTCAGCTTTGTTTTCTGGATACCCACTTCTTCGATAATAAATTCAGCATAACTAGGTTCCGGCTCCTCACCAAAATATATTTCCGCTTTAACATATTCAGGGTAGTCGCTTTCGATAATTTCCTGAGTCCCATTGCCCACTTGAGGATTATCGCTCTGCCATGACATTTTAGCTCCTACCCCGCTATCAGGGCCAGAGTACTGATATGCTGCGTTCGGATCACGCTCAAACCAGGGCGACCAGCTATTATAGTCTTCAAAACTATTCACTTTCTGGAAAACGGTGTCTCTGGAAGCATCAATTGTAATTGAGCGCTCTACGTGTGCAGTTTGCGGTAAGAAAAAGCCAACAACGATAAGGACAATAGCAATAGCAGCTATAATTAGTAATAAATTCTTCAAAATCTTCATAACCCACCCTCAGATTTCTGTTAACCAGTTCACTTTAGACCAAAAAATAGTCTGTGTGCAAGAACTCTTTATGTGGGTTAATCAGAGTAACAGTCCCTAATCATGGCCTTTGTAAAGCTTTCCAAGTCTTTTCCTATCAGGTCAGGATAAACCTCCTGCCCTTTCAACTCCCTATTCCGAACCCAATCCTCTTTAAGCCTTTCAAACTTAAGCTGTCCTTCTCTCTGTATTTCTTTTAACAACTCATCATGGTTTTCTTTTTTGGGGTATATTCTCCAAATCCGCCGCTTTAAAGCTTTTTCCTGAGACATCATTTTTACGAATAACGCATTGCTCTTCATGATTTCTTGTTGTAGCAAGTCATAGGCATGACTGGTTGCCAGGGATCCGTTGATCTGTTCTTCGTCCCAGGAACGCTCCTTCATTTGGTATGCAAGTATTCTGTGATACAGCTGAACTTCTAAAAATGCTGCGAACTTACCTTCTTCTGCCGCGCGATGAATATACTCGACTCCCTCATTGAACTGTTCCAAATCCGGTTCATGGGATATTCTTTGTTCTTTGACCTCCTCCACTCGGTGCTGACGCTCCAACTCAGCTCTTTTCAATGACGAGAGTCCCAAAGCAGCCATCTGCATGAGCTCAACACCATAAAAAATCATGGCATCTTTATCACCCGAGTCAGCAAAAGACTTTAAGCTCTCCACTGGCATATTGGTATAACTATTACCTTCAGGATAAAGATAAGAGATATCAATAGAGATATCTTCCTGGATTTTTTGTATACCCCCCCATTCAGGTCGAGAAGAGTATCGCTGATAACAACTGAGCCCTTTTTTATTGGTTTTAGTTGATTCCTGAGTAGTGATTACCTCTTTAAGAGGCTTCTTATTATCAATAGGCTCAGTTTTAACAGTATCATTCCCTGAAGCATCCATTGAGTCAGTAGCTACAGCACTTTGCTCCTTAGTCTTAGAGCTAGGACTTGGCTGAAAAAATACAGTATATAGAATAAATAGGATACCTATAGTGACCAAAGGTATTATTATTTTCTTCATATCAGGATCCACACTCCCGTTTCATATCCGCAAGGAACTGATCTAACCTTGGACTTATTACATCGGGGAACGGCTCTAAGCCTAAACGGTGCCTGTCAGCTTCCCACTTATCAATTAGCTTGCTCGAAAACACTTGAGTTTTTTGTGTGATTTCGTGTTCTATTTCAGGTGGGATATTTTCCTCACCGTAAATAACCTCTAACCCTTCCTGTAGTTCATCCCCGCTTTTAAAAATACTTACAAGACTTGGATCATTAGTATGAATTTTTTCCATTAAACCTAAATAACTCAGCCGGTGAACAAGCACATCTTCCAAGGTTGAAACAGGGAACTCGGCTTTGACCATTCGGCGGATTAATCCATTTTCCACGGCGGTAATTTCTAAAATCCCTCCCAGCCGGCCTTGTACGGCAGCTTGATAGGCATAATCAGTGCCATTTAAAAACTGCTCCAAATCCGGCTTATGATCCTGCACCTGCTGTTTGAAATCTTTTGATGACAATACAGGTTCTCGATTGACGGTATTCATATGAACACCAAAAGCGGCTTTCCACATGACTTCTGAGCCATAGTGAAACATGGCATCTTTATCGCCTGCATCGGCATAAGACTTTACAGCTTCTAGCGGTATTTGTTGAAAGGTTCCTTCTCCAGCGGCTTCCTCACCACTCATATAGATAGCGCTTATCACCCCTTCAATCTCTTTCCATTCTGGCTTTTGACGATACCTTTGGGAACAGGAAAGCTCTTCTTTTTTGAGGGTCACATTTTTATCACTTTCGATGACCAGCCCAGCCTCCTGTTTGATTGGATAGTCTCCTTCCAACTTCACAGGGTTTTTCTTAATATTTGTCGTGATAAATTCTTTTTGTTGCTCTTTCTTTAATTGGATTGGAGACTCTTTTACCGGCCATAAAAACCAAACCCATAACAAAGCAGCTACAATAAATAGAACACCCGATATTATTTTCTTCATTGATTGTCCCTTATTTTTCTACAGATAACTCCGTTAGCTTTTGCTCACATTCCTCAGGCATTTCTTTGAAGTAAATTTTCTCTTCTTCTTTTGTGAAAAATTTTGGGTAAGGTTTTTTCCCTATGTACTCTCTATCTGATTCCCACTCAGACTTTAGTTGGGAGTAATTAATTTGTGCTTTTGCCAGTAAATCCTTTTTAACCGATTCGATTTCACTCTCGGGTAATCCAAGTTTGATGTAATCATCAATTGTTATTGCATTTATATATTTGTCCTCGCCGAGAATTCTATCTTTTTCCATGATTTTCTGTGCCATCAAATGATAGCTATAACCTTTCACAATATGCTGCTTGATTAAAGATTTTTTGTAGCCTTTTTGACGCAGTTTCTTGAGGCTTTTTTTATACATCGAAGCGATTTCGTACAGTCCCATGACTCGCCCCTTTACCGCAGCTTTATAAATATAGTCTCTTCCCTGTTTAAATAGGTTTATGTCGGGGCCACTGATTTTTAATTTTCTTGTTCCATCGCTTAAGAGTTCTCTCGTTTGCCACTGAGAATTCATATGAACTCCCAAACCTCCCTTCCACATTAGCTCAGACCCATATATATACATTGCTTCTGAATCTCCAGCCTCTGCATAGGACTTTAAGCTTTCGAACGGCAACTGCTGATAATGATGATCACCTGAATGAGCTAACAGAGGCAAGCTGAGTGAATATTGTTTGTAGTATATGGGGGCTAACGCTTTATAGTAAGACTCTTGTAACTTCATACACTGGGTGAGGCTTAACGTGTTATCTTCCCCGCCCTCACGGCTAACTTTACCCTTATCCATTTTAGGGCCGCTATTCACTTCTGAAGTACTGTTCTTGTTTGTGTTTGGTAAAGTACTCTCATTAGACTCTGAGCTCTTTCCATAAAAATAATTCGAAAAAAGTAGAGCAAAAATAATGATCGTTATCGTAATCCCTGTATTTTTTTTCATTGTTTTCTCATTTTTAATTATTATCTAAACAGTTCTAATGCTTCCTCTATCACTTCCAGCCCGGCACCTTTTTTATAAGCATTTTCACTCAGATGTCGACGCCACAGTTTTCCTTTAGGCTGAGCATAAAACAGCCCCAGAATATGTCGTGTCATGTGCCCTAGATACACGTCATTATCCAATTGTTTCTGTACATAGTTGCTGAAATCTTCAGCCACAGCTATACGGCTTGGCACATCATATTTCTGACCATAAAAACGATTATCAACGTCCGCCAGAAAGTATGGGTTATGGTAGGCTTCTCGGCCTATCATGGCGCCATCCAGATGCTTCATGTGTTCTTCGGCCTGATCCAGAGTGGTGACACCTCCATTTAGAATCACTTCCAGCTCGGGAAAGTCTTTTTTCACCTGGTAGGCAACGTCGTATCTTAATGGCGGCACCTCTCGGTTTTCTTTCGGGCTTAAGCCTGATAACCACGCTTTACGTGCATGAATAATAAAGGTTTCGACTCCTGCCTGCTTCACGGTATCCACAAACCGATATAGGTGCTCATAAGAGTCCATGTCATCAATTCCAATGCGTGTTTTTACCGTAACCGGTATATCGACCACCCGAGCCATGGCATCCATACACTCGGCAACGAGCTCCGGCTCGGCCATCAGGCAGGCACCAAATCGGCCGTTCTGAACCCGGTCACTGGGACAGCCTACATTGAGGTTAATCTCATCGTAGCCATAATCCTCACAAACTTTTGCGCAATGGGCTAAATCCTTAGGATCGCTGCCACCAAGCTGTATCGCCACAGGATGCTCTTCCTGGTTGTATTGCAAGTGTCGCTCTTCACCACCATGGATAATGGCGCCAGTAGTTATCATCTCCGTATACAGTACGGCATGCTTGGTAATAGAGCGCATAAACCGTCGCTGATGGCGATCGGTCCAGTCCAGCATCGGAGCAATACAAATTTTTCTATCGAGAGGCACAGTCACAGGAAAATACTTTTCATAGGAAATTTCATTCTGGGACGCTATTATATGATCCTTTAGCGTCAGACCCTAATCCTGTACTGAAATATTCAGCCAGGCTTTAGGAAACCTATGGTAAAAACATCAGGGATAAATCGAATAATTTAAAAGAGTATTTGTATGAATTTAAAGTATTTAGCGGGTGGTTTAATTATTTTGGGGTTGCTATCAGGGTGTGCAACACTGTCTGAGACTGAGTGTGTCGCTGGTAACTGGCAGCAGATTGGCTACCAGGACGGCAAATTTGGTCGCGACTCTGATTACGTTCTAAAGCATGAGTCAGCCTGCATGGAATATGGCGTCCAGGTCGATCGTGAGGCCTATGAAGCTGGCCGTCAGCAAGGGCTAGACCAATATTGCACGGCTAATAACGGCTTCAATCGCGGCAGTTCAGGCTCGTACCCAAATCCAAGCTGTAACGGAGGATATCCGGGATATCATGATGCCTACTATGATGGGCTGTTAGCACGTAACGACAGCCTCAGGATACAGCTGGATGAAGCTCTAAGAGAGCACGAAGTATTAACGGAAGTTCAACGCAGAGTTAAGGATGAAGAGGAAGTCGCCAGGATTAACCATGAACTTGAAGATTTAGATGCTGAAATAAACTCAATCACCAACCAAATTGACAAGATTAATAGTCTGATACGTCGCTATAGACCCCAATAAAAAACGGGGCATGCTGCCCCGTTTTTAGTTTTACTATTCGCTGTATTAGCGGTTACGTAAAGCTTCAATACGCGCGTCCAGAGGTGGATGTGACATGAATAAATGACCAAATTTCTCCTGGAATGAACCCGTACGGCCGTTTTTCAGACCAAAAGCGGTAAAGGTCTCGCCCATATCAGACGGCATGTCATACTCAACCTTTAATTTCTCCAGAGCTCCAATCATGGCCCCTGTGCCTGCCAGTTGAGCACCGGCTTCGTCCGCTCTAAATTCACGACGACGTGAGAACCACATAACAACCATGCTGGCCAAGATAGTCAGTATGATTTGCGCTACCATCACTGAAATAAAGTAGCCGATACCGTGACCCTGTTCATTTTTAAGGATAACGCGATCAACAAAATGACCAATGACTCGTGAGAAGAACAGTACAAAGGTATTAACCACTCCCTGGATTAGAGTGAGGGTAACCATATCACCATTGGCAACGTGGCCGATTTCATGAGCGAGAACTGCTCTCACTTCGTCTCGGTTCATCCTTTGTAGCAACCCCTCACTGACCGCTACCAGCGAGTTGTTCTTATTCCAACCAGTAGCGAAAGCGTTGGATTGCGGTGAAGGGAAAATGCCCACTTCCGGCATACCAACACCCGCATCCTTTGCCAGAGTTTCAACTGTATTGACCAGCCACTGCTCCGTCTCGCTACGAGGCTTATCAATCATTTTAACGTGCATGAATCGCTTCGCCATCCATTTCGACGCAAACAACGAAATGAAGGAACCAGCGAAGCCGATCACGGCACACCAGACTAACAGTGCTGTCAGGTTAAGATCGACACCGTTTTGCGCCATGATGCTGTCGAAGCCAAAAAAGCTCAGTACCGCACCAGCCAGTATTAAAATTGCAAAGTTGGTTAATAGAAACAAACCAATTCTTAACATTGATATCTCCAATAAAGATCAATTAACTGTATTAATTATGGGGGTTAGTCGGTAGGAAACAAGTGAATTTCAATGTCACCTAAAGCAAATTTGTAAATATTCGTGTCGGCTTTACAGCAGATAATCAAAAATCAATAACTTAATAAGCCAGTATGCGCCAAAAATGATGATGATTGACGCTATTACTGCTTTCCATTGAAGCTTTTTCTTCGACATTTTATGTCCGTCTTTTAGGCTTAAAAAAGATCAGCTTAATGACCAGATAAAGACCACTGATACTCATCAATATAGCCAGAAGTGCAGCAAAAATAAGAAGCGGATTATTAAAGTCGGTACGCTCATCATAATCCATTATGTGCAGCATCCAGAAAAAATCAAACAGTCGCCAGGTATTATTTCTTCGAGCTACAACTTCACCACTTTGCTGCGACACATAGATTCGAGTCTCATCATCGTCGCTAAAGATTACCTGCCACAAAGGGTAATTTTTTCCTCTAGCTTCGCCCACGGGCTCTGTAATAAGCTTAATCTGCTCTACCGGCTCCTCACCCAAGAAGTCAGCCTCGGCGACCTGGCGTGCAGTTATCTCAGGCAGGGGGGTAATCAGCTCACCCTGAGTGGCATCAATCAGTGCTTGTGATTCTTCACCATTTACTAGCCACACTGGCTTATTTAGCCACGACTTTAATACCACCTGCTCGGCATCTATCCCGGACAGTCTAATCGCCTCTGCGGCAGACACTGCTAAAGGCTGAGATAGGTCGGCGACAGCTTGCTCAGCAATGCGATCTTCCCCGCGGACTTCTTCAATATCGAAAAAGCTCATAACGAAACCGCCCACAACCCAGAGCAACAACTGGATTCCAATGATTAAGCCAAGCCACTTGTGGAATTTACGGAAAAAAACAACAGGTTTCATACTACTCACTTATATGTAGAATTATTCTTCTTTGCTGTCCTTGGTGTCGATGCTCCCAGAGATAAATCCCTTGCCAGGTGCCAAGTGCCAGTCGTCCATCAATGATGGGTATGCTTAAAGACACGTTCGTTAATATTGCTTTAATATGTGCCGGCATATCATCCGGCCCTTCCATGGTGTGGGTATATAGAGGATCGTTCTCTGGAACCAAACGGTTCAGCCAGTTTTCCAGATCTGTTCTGGCGCTAGGGTCGGCATTCTCCTGAATCGTTAGGCTACAGGAGGTGTGCTGAATAAACACATGGCAAACCCCAGCTGTAACCTGCTGCTCTTTAACCCACGACTCTACATCTCGGGTAAATTCATACAGCCCCTGACCGTGTGTCGATACTCTTAGTATGTCTTGATGACTCACCAGCGCTTACCTTTATAAATCATATGCACTCGCCCGGTAACACCGCAGCTTAAGGTATAAGGAATCGTGTCCGCATGCTCAGCGACTATTTCAGCCGGTAACTCTTTTCCCCACAGCACCACACGATCACCAATGTTTTCATTATGGTCAGGCCCCAGCTCCACCGCCAGCATATCCATCGATACGCGACCGACCAGAGGAACCGTTCGACCATTTACCCAGACTGGCGTGCCATTTTTTGCGTGGCGAGGATAACCATCACCGTAGCCAATAGCTACCAGGCCTATCACTGTATCCTTCTCAGCAAACCAATGACGCCCATAACCTGTCGACTCACCTTTTTTCAGGTTCTTTATCGACATGATCTGTGACTCCAGATTCATCACAGGCTGTAGTCCATAATCAGCACCCACAGAGCCTATCATTGGAGAGCAACCATACAAAATCAGGCCCGGTCTTATCCAGTCAAAATGGGCATCTTTAGCTTCAAGGATACCGGCGGAATTGGCCATAGACCGCTCCCAGGTCAGGTGCTTTGTGGTACTGACAAAGGTCTCCAGCTGCTGCTCGGTAAAGCTGTCGTTAACATCGTCAGCACTGGCAAAATGAGACATCAGCCGTATCGGCTTTTCGATACATTCAATCGTGGCAAGCTGTTTTTCTATTTCGGGTAATTCGTCAATCTTAAATCCAAGACGGTTCATTCCAGAGTCGACTTTCAGCCAGACCTTAATTTTTTTCGTTGTGTTTAGATTGGCTAGCGCTTCGATCTGTGGACTGTGGTGAACAACAATCTGAAGATCATTGTTCACAATTTTAGGTAACTCGCGAGCCTCAAAGAACCCTTCCAGCAAAAGAATGGGCTGCTGAATTCCAGCTTTTCTTAATGTATACGCTTCTGCAGGTGTCGCTACGGCGAACATTTCGGCTTCGGGTAGCGCTTTGGCAACTTTAGATAAGCCATGACCATAGGCATTGGCCTTGACCACAGCAATAACACGACTGTTGGGTGCTATTTTCTGGACAGTCTGAAAGTTATGGCGTAGCGCATCGAGATCGATAACGGCCTTAGTAGGTCGCATACGGCTAGTATCCTTCCCCCATTGCTTCGTAATCGTTATGCGCTAAATTGTCAAAACGGGAATATTGTCCCTGGAAACTTAACTCTACCGAGCCAATTGGACCGTTACGCTGTTTACCAATTTTGATTTCAGCAATGCCCTTACGCTCAGTTTCAGGATGATAGACTTCGTCTCGGTAAATAAACAGAATCAAGTCCGCATCCTGCTCAATAGCACCCGATTCACGCAAATCCGACATTACTGGGCGGCGGTCACTTCGCTGCTCCAAAGAACGGTTCAGCTGAGACAATGCGATAACTGGAACTTCCAGCTCTTTGGCCAAGGCTTTTAATGATCGCGATATTTCACTGACTTCCAGCGTACGGTTATCGCTCATGCCAGGTACCTGCATCAACTGCAAGTAATCCACCATAATCAGAGCCACGCCACCATGTTCTCGCGCGACACGTCTCGCACGTGAACGCATCTCTGCCGGAGATAGACCCGCGGTATCATCAATAAGTAATTTTGTGTGATTTTTTAACTGCAGAACACCGCTATTAAATTTGTCCCAGTCTTCTTTAGACTGAATTTGTCCGCTACGAATTTTATTTTGCTCAAGACGGCCTAAGGAAGAAATCGAACGCATAATAATTGATTCGCTCGGCATCTCAAGACTGAATACCAGTACAGGTAAGTCACTGGCTAGCGCAGCATTTTCCACGATATTCATGGCAAAAGTCGTTTTACCCATCGAAGGACGCGCCGCGATAATGACCAGATCGGCCTTCTGAAGCCCTGAGGTCATGTTGTCTAAGTCGGTAAAGCCTGTTGATAGACCGGTAACGCCACCTTTAGTCTTCTGAATTTGCTCAATTCGCTCAATAGTCGACTTGAGGATATCTTCAACTTTACTCGGGCCTTCGCCACTGGTCTCTCGCGATTCAGCAATCGCAAAAACTTTTCGCTCTGCCAGATCCAATAACTCCGCCAGACCTCTGCCCTGAGGGTTAAAGCTGGCATCCGCGATTTCATTCGACGCTGAAATCAGCTGACGAACAATGGCTTTTTCTCGAACGATCTCAGCATAGGCACGAATGTTAGCGACCGTAGGCGTGTTCTGTGCTAATTCACCAAGATACGATAAACCAATATCGGTCTCGCCTGTCTGCTCCAAATGCTCGGACAACGTAATAACGTCCATCGGCTTGGCCATATTGGCCAGCTCAGCCATCGCCTTGAAGATCTCACGGTGGTTTTTAACGTAAAAGTCCGTCGACAGCAGGATTTCTTCTACTTTCTCCCACTGGTCGTTATCAATCATGACACCGCCAAGCACTGACTGCTCAGCTTCGATTGAATGCGGAGGAACTTTTAAATCTTTGATTTTGTTGTCAGATTGTTGTGCTGATAGCATGGCTTGCTTCTAATTATCAAATTGGATGGCTATGTAATACAGGTAAACCCAAAGAGCCTACTTGAAACTATTCTATATACTAACAGTTTTTAGGCAATACAATAAGTCTGTGGATAAGTTCTGAATAAGTTTGTGTGCTATATTATTATGTAATATTTAACATCTTATAGTATTATTCGTAACATAATTAATACACTAGTAAATGGAAAATTTATTAGAAATAACAAATAAGGGAGCACCGTGAAAAGGCAATGCCCAAACTGTAAAAATCAAAGCGTATATTATAAGTTTATAGCTTTACACAAGTATATGAAGTGTCAAACCTGTGAAGCTTTGTATACCTACTCAATAACCATGAACTTTGCATTTTTCATTACTTACATTAGCTATTTCATAATAATGCCTATTTTTGGACCTAGCTTATTTCCAATCATTTTCATGTTAATAGGCACTATGATAGTTGTCGCCCTAATTACCAAGTACTTACCGTTAAAGCAAATTGAAAATGAAGACATCGCTTTTGTCTTGCCTACAAAAGTCAATTTCGAAAAAACAGATGATGTTAATACCAATATTAAACGTTACAGAGAGGCCATAAAAAAAGCAAAAGAAGCAAGACTAGATAAAAAAACAAACAAAATTCTTAAATGGCTGCAATAATTCTTTTCGATGGTGAGTGCGCCTTATGCTCTAGATGGGTGCCCTTTGTCATAAAACGTGATCCTGGGGCGCATTTCAAATTCTGCTCAGTGCAGTCCCCAAAAGGACAAGAGCTACTACAGTTCCTCGGACTGCCAACAAAAGAATACCAGACCATGGTCTTACTAAAAGGTGAAACACCCTACTACCGCTCAGAAGCTTTTTTCGAAGTTATCAAGGATCTTAAAAAGCCCTGGCCTTGGCTACGATTATTTCGAATCTTTCCCCTCAGGTTAAGAGACTGGGTCTATGACCGCATAGCACTCAACCGCTATAAGCTGTTTGGGAAGCATGATTACTGTATGCTTCCTTCAAAAGAACTTACGGACCGATTTTTATAATAAGGATTATCATGACAAAAGTTCTCATGACAAAAGTTCTCGCTTCTCTAACACTGCTACTATTCCCGCTTTGTGCAATAGCCTGTAATGAAACGGATCAACCTAAACTGATACTGGAAACAATATCAGAGCATGACTCGGGGTGTACTTCTTTCTATGTGATAACGCCTAATACTTTTAATGGTACTGAGATTGAGAGTGTGCTTTTTTCTAGTGAAAATCCCTCCATGCAATTCAGACTTGAAGCAGCTCCGGATAAAGATTTAAACCTCGCCTACAGCATTATTTGTGTCAACCAAACGCTTCTAAGCAAATCAGAGCTAACTTTATATTATCGAGAACCGGTTGGCGCAGATGGGGGCATGAGGCTATGTCTGGATGAGTACAAATATACTGACCTCCTCCAATACGTAATCAAGGAAGGCGAGTAAAATGCCTATGAAAACTATCGGCCTACTCGGCGGTATGAGCTGGGAATCCACAGCAAATTACTACAAAGCAATTAACCAGGAGGTTAAGCAGCGCCTGGGCGGTCTTAGCTCAGCCAAGATATGTTTATACAGCGTGAACTTTGCCGAGATTGAGCAGCTACAACATCAGGAGGAGTGGCAAAAGACCGCGGATATATTGTCCGAAGCAGCCCAGTTGGTCGAAAAAGCAGGTGCTGACTTTCTGCTGATTTGCACTAACACCATGCACAAGGTCGCTCCAGAAGTTGAATCAGCGATCAATATACCGCTGCTTCATATCGCTGATACCACTGGACAACAACTCGTTCAGAACGGCATCAAGTCAGTAGGTCTGCTGGGTACTCAGTTCACCATGGAGCAGGACTTTTATAAAAAGCGCTTAACCGATAAGTTTGGCATCGATGTATTAGTTCCACAAGACAAAGAACGTAAGCAGGTGCATGAGATAATCTATAACGAGCTGTGTCGAGGTGAGATCAATCAGAGCTCAAAAGAGACCTATCTCGATGTCATCAATAATTTAAAACAAGCAGGAGCAGAGGCGATTATTCTTGGGTGTACCGAAATTGCCATGCTGGTTAAACCCGAAGATACTTCAGTACCGCTTTACGACACCGCAGCCATCCATGCCTCGGCGGCAGTCGATCTGGCCCTGTTATAGGACACTATAAATAATGACATTTACCGAAAAGTGGCTCAAAGGAATCGCAATAACCCATATTATTGGCGGCATGCTGTTACCTATCATGGTTTTCACGCCAATCGCCGCTCCCTACTTTAATCAACTGCTGGAAGCATTCCCGCAAGGCGACCTAACGTCAATGAAATTTCTGATTGGTGTTTTTGGACCCACTGTGGCCAGCTGGGGGCTGTTATTTTATTACGGTGTCGGTAAAGCTTTTCAAAGCAAAACTCCCAAAGACTGGTGGTTCCTCGTCTTTGCTATTTTGGCCTGGGTGTTGCTGGACACCGTTTATTCACTGTTTTTTAACGTCATTTCACATCTCTATATCAATGGAGCAATAGCGCTTTTATTAATAACGCCACTTATCTTCCAAAAGTCGAAATTTTCTGCACAATAGTGGTAAGGTATTTCCTTAATACAAATAGAGAGGAGTGGTGGCTATGTCAAACAAAGGCTCATGTCTATGCGGTGAGGTCCAGTTTGAGATCGAGGGTGACTTTAACAAATTCTTTTTGTGTCACTGTTCGCGCTGCCGTAAAGGTACCGGAACGGCTCATGCCGCCAATTTATTCTCCAGCACAGCTACTATCAATTGGTTGTCTGGCAAAGAACGGATAAAAACTTATCACCTGCCCGAAACGCAACACGCCAGAAGCTTCTGTACCAACTGTGGTTCAGTGCTACCCATAGAAATTGCTGGTGGTAAGTTAATCATGGTTCCAGCAGGTGGCCTGGATGATGATGTATCAATTAAGCCCACAGCGCATATATTTATGGACGACCGAGCGAACTGGGAAGACTCGCTCAACGACACTGAAAGGTTCAAAACAATACCAAAGTAACTAAATTAGAATACAAACTTCCATTTTAGTTTCTCGACTATAATTAAGTAACTGTTATCACAACAATGAATAATAAAACAAAGGGATAATAATGAAACACGTAGTATTGGTTTTATGTATTTTTATAATTTCTTGTAAAACAACAAACGTTCAAAATAACTCAGAACCCAAACCTGAGGCAGGTGTTGATCTAACAATGTTTTATACACCTCAGGAGCTTACAAAAATAGAATTTATAGAAAGTACAGGCAGGCTAATTTGGATTAAAGATTCACTTGCGTGGCAGGCTACAGACATATTGTTAGAAGCTATTGACCCTGCTCAGCTTAAAAACAGTAAAGGCTGGGTGGTACATTTAAATAAACCTGAAAGCCCCACAGTTACTTTCTACCAAGAACTGAATCAAAAGTTAGATGTAATTGCCGACGTCGTCTTTGATAAAAACTTTCAAAACCCAAATTTAATATTAGCTCCAGAAAGAACTGTCACAAAACGTGAGTATAATATGGTAACCGCCTTGAATACTGTTAGATCCAGTCTCAAAACAGCATGCTCACCAACAGTAAACTCTGTTGTTTTACCAATGGAAAATGGCTGGCAGGTATACATTCTGACCGCAACAAAAGAGCCTGGTGTAATCCCTATTGGAGGTCATAAACAATACATTACAAGCCCCGATGGAAAGACTATTTTATCCGAAGAAGCATATTCCAAAAGCTGTATTAAACTCCAAGAACCCAAAGACCCTACCATAGCAATGGGACTCACTCATATTGTTGATGATTTTCCAGCACCAACTCATGTCTTTCATAACCTACAGACCGGGTTTATCTTTTATATTAAAACCGAAAAAGGAATCTGGAAGATTGTAGAGGGTGAAATTACACTTCTTCAAGATACTTAAGGTCTATAGTCACCTTGAGTCAGTGAATAAGAATGCCATAGCTAACCCTAGTCTGGGATTAATGTTTTCACCATAAAAACCAACGGGTAATTTAGTGATTTGACACAGGGAACCTATTAAATCACTATTAATGAAAATAAAAATTAGACTAAGTACGATGCCTTATAGACTTTCCACTATTTTACTATTAGTTTTTTACACTTTGGGTTTTAAGAGTTTTGAAACATGGCAAGATATCGATAAACAAGACTCAACATATATAAAGCTCTTTTATGAGGGCAAGTATCAAAAAGCCTTGCCTCAAATTAAACGCTTGGCTAAAAATGGTGATGCTGTTGCCCAATATACATTAGCAAAAATGTATGATCGTGGTAGACATTGGATTAGCTGTAGAGCATATCGCAACTGTTACCCTAATAACTTTAAGCCGGAAGACGATTTTGATTTCTCAAAATCCAAAGCAAAACTCTGGTATAAAAAAGCTATTAGTAATGGACACCCTTATGCTGCCTACATGCTTACAGAACATATAGTAAAAGATCGAAATCCAATGCCTGAAAAAAATAAAAAGCTGTCAATTGAAACTCTATTACCAAGAGTAAAGGCAGGGGATGCAGTGGCAACTTACATGTATTACGAACTAACAAGCTATACATTCGCTATAACGCCACAAACCTCTGATACCTCTAATCAAAAAGCTAGAGAAAATCTTGAAATGATCATTGAGATTTTATTGAAAGAGGCTCAGCAAGGTAGAGTTCTTGCAATGCATTACTTAGGTAAAGCATACTTCCATCTGTTGGACTACCCAAAATCCTTTGCCTGGTTTACTGCAGCTTCACAGAGAGGCTTTTCACCTTCCGGAGTCCATCAATTAATGGTGCTTAAATTTATTGAAAAGGAGGACCAGGAAAGTGAAACTGCTAAGGAGATTTATAAAGTCCGAACAATGCTAGAAAGTGGCTAATCAAAAAAGCGACTACCCGTAAACTTAACATCCCAATATTAATCTGTTTTTATAAGCGAAGTCTGGGCGATGAATAAACGATAGAAACAAAAAAAGCACCCGAAGGTGCCTTTTTGTAACTCGGCTTTAGCTTAATGAATTAAGCTTGAGCTTCGTCGAATTCACCAACAACAACAACTTTGATGTTAGCTTCAACTTCCGGGTGTAAATGTACTTCGAAAGTGAATTCGCCCGTCTGACGGATAGCGCCTTCTGGCATACGAACTTCTTTCTTTTCTAATTCAACACCTTGCTCAGTAACAGCTTCAGCGATGTCAGCAGTACCAACTGAGCCGAAAAGTTTACCTTCTTCGCCAGCGTTAGCAGCGATAGTAACTTCTAGACCAGCTAGTTTATCAGCGCGCTCTTGAGCTGCTTTAAGTACTTCTGCAGCTTTCGCTTCTAGCTCAGCACGACGCTCTTCGAAGTGCTTGATGTTTTCTTTTGTCGCAGGGACTGCTTTACCGTTAGGGATAAGGAAGTTACGACCATAGCCAGCAGCTACAGTTACAGTATCACCTAAATCACCAAGGTTGCGACGTTTTTCAAGTAAAATGACGTTCATCGTTATACCCTCTCAAAATGCCGCTTATTCGTGGCTATCAGTGTATGGCAAAAGAGCCAAGAAGCGCGCACGCTTAACAGCGCTAGCTAATTGACGTTGGTATTTTGCGCTAGTACCGGTAATACGGCTAGGAACAATTTTACCAGTTTCAGTGATGTAGTTTTTCAACATAGCTGTATCTTTATAATCGATCTCAGTTATGCCTTCAGCCGAGAAACGGCAGAACTTACGACGACGGTTAAAACGTGCCATGATATGTCTCCTTATTACTCAGCCGCAGCTTCAGTTGATTCTTCTTTCTTAGCTTCTTTAGCAGGCTTTTCGTCACGAGCAGGTTTCTCGTCTTTCTTAGCCATTGGAGAAGCTTCGGTAATAGCTTCTTTACGACGCATGATCATGTTACGTAGAACAGCATCGTTGTAGCGGAAGCTATCTTCTAATTCTTCGATAGTTTCACCAGCGGCTTCAACGTTCATAAGAACATAGTGCGCTTTGTGAAGCTTATTGATTGGGTATGCAAGCTGACGGCGGCCCCAGTCTTCAAGACGGTGAACAGTACCAGCAGCATCAGTGATCATCTTGCTGTAACGCTCGATCATGCCTGGAACTTGGTCAGACTGATCTGGGTGCACCAAGAATACGATTTCGTAGTGTCTCATTTAAAGTCTCCTTTCGGTTTCCAGCCACCTATGGCTCTTAATAACCATAAGCAACAAGGAGTAAACCTGATTGTATAAAACTTGGCCACAATGACCAAGGGCGCGTATTTTAAGGGCTTCTGGGCTAAAGATCAACCAATTTAAGTGCTCTGGATATTATTGCAATTTTAGGGGTTTAACCATTCAGGCTCCTAACAGGTGCAACTTTACTTACGATTCAGTCAAATCGTTGCGGGATTTCTTAATTATCTGTAACCTCATGACAAAACAGAACCATGAGCCACATTATGCCAAAATTTAAAATATCCATTGGCCCGGCAGCATTAGTCGCTGCTGCATTTATAGGTCCGGGAACCGTAACCATGGCAACCAAAGCAGGTGCCAGCTTTGGATTCAGTTTACTCTGGGCATTATTATTTTCCATTATCGCGACCATGATCTTAAAGGAAATGACGGCACGACTCGGGGTCGTCGGTCAAAAAGGTCTGGGCGAAGCCATACGCGAACTTATTAAAAACCCTGTCATAAAGGCCTTCTCAATTTTGCTTGTTGTTAGCGCCATCATTATAGGTAATGCGGCTTATGAAGGCGGAAATATTGCTGGTGCGACACTGGGTATTCAGGCAGTCTGGGACTACTCAGAACTTGTTGGCTTTGACTTCACTGCAATAATTATCGGACTTGTAGCTTTTGTCATTCTGTGGACAGGCAGCTATCGATTTATTGAAAAAGCCTTAATCGGTGTTGTTATTCTGATGAGCATCGCTTTTCTGGTAACTTTCTTCATGACAAAGCCTGATTGGGGAGATCTGTTTACCGGTTTGTTCGTGCCGTCATTACCTGACGGTTCTACACTGACGGTCATTGCTTTAATTGGTACTACCGTTGTCCCTTATAACTTATTCCTTCACTCATCCAGCGCAAAAAAGAAGTGGCATACTCCAGAAGAATTGCCAGAAGCCAAAAGAGATATTTATATAGCCATTCCTTTTGGCGGCTTGATTTCAATTGCTATCGTCTCGACGGCAGCCAGTGCATTTTTCGGTAGTCAATTGGAGATTAATAATGCTGCGGATATGGCAAAAAGTATTGAGCCTGCTTTCGGCAACCTGGCCAAGTACATGATCGCAGTAGGCTTTTTTGCTGCCGGTATTTCTTCAGCAATCACTGCACCACTCGCCTCAGCCTATGCTCTCACTGGCCTGCTGAATATACCCGAGGATTTAAAGTCATTTAAATTCCGAGCGGTATGGATTGCTATTCTAGTATTTGGTGTTGTCGCAGCCTCCCTCGGCTTAAAACCAATTTCTGTTATTTGGTTCGCTCAGGTTGCTAATGGTCTACTATTGCCGATTATTGTTATCTTCTTGCTGTGGGCTATGAACCAGAGCTTCCTTGGTGATTACCGAAACAACTGGTGGAAAAATTTACTGGGGCTGATCGTGGTTGTCGTTTCTATCATTCTTGGCGGTAAGAGTCTACTAGCCGCCTTTGAGTTGTTATAATCAAATCATGCGTATGACAATTGATATAAATTGCGATTTAGGCGAAAGCACTAACCCGGAGCACTGGGAGAGTGATGCATTGCTTATGCCTTATATCTCCTCCTGTAATATCGCCTGTGGGGGGCATGCCGGTAATGAAGCCAGCGTAAGAGCATCTGTCAGAAATGCTTACTCGCATAATTTGTCAATTGGCGCACATCCTTCTTATCCCGATAAAGAAAACTTTGGTCGTCGCTCGATTCCAATTGACGATGACTCTCTACGACAAACCATTTCTGAGCAAATCACCCTGGTTTTGAGAGAGTGTGAATCGCAACAGACCAAACTTTCTCACGTCAAGCCACACGGAGCTTTGTATAACGATGCAGCCAAAGATCTCAGCCTGGCACTTTTAGTAGCAGAGGAAGTGGCAAAAATTTCACCAGAATTAAAACTGATGGGTTTAGCTGAATCTGAAATGTATGAAGCAGCTAAAAAAGCAGGGCTGGAATTTATTCATGAAGGTTTTATGGATAGAAACTATCAGGCGGATAAAACTCTTGTTCCCCGAACAGAGAATAATGCTTTGCATGAGTCATTGGAAGACAGTTTAAATCAGGCGCTTAGCTTTGCTCTAGGCTCCCCCATTCAGACACCTGATAACGTCGAGCTTCAAATTATTATCGACTCAATCTGCCTGCATGGAGATAACCCTAATGCATTATCAATGGCGAAACAGCTTTACCAGCGACTTGAGGAACATGATTTTAAGGTAAGGGCCCCTATCTAGATGGCAAAACCAGAGCTTCACATTAATAGCGACAACTCTATCATCATTGAATTTAATGCTGAGATTAGCATTGAGCTAACACGCCTTATTCTTGGAACCAAAGAAAGCATTGAGGCTGCCAAACTTGATGGTTTTGTCGAGGTAGTGCCCGCCTACGACAGTTTACTGATCATATTTAAGGCAGAACAATTCAAACCAGAAGCTTGTCTGCAACAAATAGAGTCTATTGTAACCTCAGCAACACCCGTTAAAGAGGGTCAGCATCAACATCACCGGATCCCAGTATGCTATGACAAATCATTTGCACCGGATTTGGAGTATGTTGCTGATTATTGCGGACTGACAACGGATGAGTTGATCCGTTTACATTGTAGCTCCGAGTACCCGGTATTCATGCTAGGTTTTCTGCCAGGATTTCTTTATCTCGGTGAGCTTGATGAGCGACTCCATTGCCCGAGACGCTCGGAGCCAAGACCAAGAATAGAAGCAGGCTCTGTTGCCATTGGTGGTACTCAAACGGGAGTATATCCGATAAATAGCCCTGGTGGTTGGCATATTATTGGCAAAACACCAATAAAGATGTTTGATGTTGCCAAGGAGCCGCCGGCTATAGCCAGCCCTTTGGATACTATCAGCTTTGAACCAATCAGCCTGGAGGAGTTTGAGCGTTATGGCGATTAAAGTCCACAAGGCTGGCTTACAGACGACGGTTCAAGATTCAGGCCGTAGCGGATACCGTAAATATGGCGTTGCTAATAACGGAGCTCTGGATGAATACAGCCACCGTTTGGCAAACTGGTTAGTAGGGAAAGAAAAAGATAGCCCGACTCTGGAGGTCACTCAGATAGGTCCAGTCCTTGAATTTACAACGGCCACAACCATTGGGATTGCCGGTGCGGAGTTTGAGCTATTCATTAATGATCAGGCTGTACCAATTAACCAGACATTACATATTAAGGCTGGAGACACACTGAGCTTTGGTCACCTAAAGTCAGGGGCAAGAGCTTATATCGCCTTCTCCGGTGATCTTGAGATACCGAGCATTATGCAAAGCAGGTCAACCAACCTACTGGCAAGTTTTGGTGGATTGAATGGTCGAGCACTTCAAGATGGTGATTGCCTGTCTATATCTTCAGAGCTTTTTGCGCAAGAGCGTACGGTTCCAGAAGAGCTGTTAATGGAACACCACCACAACCTCAAGCAAAAGCATATTATAGTTCGTATGATACCGGGTAGAGAGTTCTCCTGCCTGGAAAAAGGTAGTAAAGAAAAATTTCTATGCAGCGACTTTGAAGTTAACAGCTACAGCAATCGAATGGCCATTAAGCTTGACGGAGCCGAACTATCGACCAGAGAAGAACAGTCGATGATTACGAGTCCAATTGTACCCGGAACCGTACAGCTGCCTTCCAATGGCCAGCCCATCATCATTCTTGCTGATGGTCAAACAGCAGGAGGTTATCCTCGTATCGGTCAGGTAATCACAGCCGACCTCAGCTTATTGGCTCAGCTTAAACCTCATGATCGTCTATCGTTCTATCCCATTGATATTCAGCAGGCAAAAAAAATCCTGCTTCAGAAGCAGGATTTTATCTCTAACTTAATTAAATGATACTAACTAGACCTCTGCCTAACCGCCTCAAATAAGGTTACTCCCGTCGCCACGGATACATTTAGGCTGGATACTTCTCCTGCCATTGGGATCTTAATCAAGAAGTCGCAGTTTTCACGAGTCAATCGTCTCATGCCATCGCCTTCAGCACCCATCACAATGGCCAGGCCACCTTTTAAATTGGCCTGATAGATATCCTGCTCAGCTTCACCTGCGGTTCCTGCTATCCAGACACCATGTTCCTGTAATACTTTCATGGTTCTAACAAGGTTTGTTACCTGAATAAATGGCACAGACTCAGCAGCACCGCAGGCAACTTTTCTCACCACATCAGTTATTCCAACCGCATTGTCTTTTGGAGCAATGACCATATGTACACCTGCTGCATCAGCACTACGCAAACAGGCGCCTAAATTATGAGGATCAGTAACACCGTCTAAAATCAATATGAACGGTGATTCTTCTAACTCATTGAGCAGTTCGGGAATATGTTTCTCATGATAATTTTTTTGTTTTTTCTGAAGACTGATCGCTATCACACCCTGATGTCGCTGGTCGGTCATTTCATCAAGCTCTTCGCGACTCTTTTGAGTCACAGGAATATTTTTTTCTTGAGCAAGCTTCACTAACTTGTGCGCGCGTTGATCGTGCCGGTTACTCTGAATAAAAAGCCTCTCGACACTTTTACTATTTCGTTTTAATAAAACTTCTACTGCATGTAGACCATAAACAATTTCAGACATACTTACCTACAATTGATGTTAACGACGATTCTTTTTACCGCTTTTACCACGTTTCTTTTTGGCATTTTTACCGCCTTTACTGGCACCATTTTTCTTCCCTTTATGGCCACTTTTATCACCACTCTTAGCTACAGAACCTGAGCGTTTGGCTTTGTTAAAAAGTTTCTTACGCTCTGAACCACGAACTTTTTCACGTTTTACCTTGTCACGCTCTATAAGTTCAAAGTCTATATTTCGTTGTTCCAGATCGACATGGCTGACCTTAATTTTTACTCGATCACCGACCCTGAAAGTTTGGTGAGTACGTTCACCAATTAATCGCATTTTTGCCGCATCAAAATGGTAATAATCATCGCCAAGTTCGCTAATATGCACCAAACCTTCTACGTACAATTCGTCCAGCGCAATAAACACACCAAAACTAGTGACTGAAGAGACCGTTCCCCAGTACTCATCACCCACCCTGGTCAACATATATTCACATTTTAACCAGTCGACAACATCACGTGTAGCCAGGTCAGCACGTCGCTCAGTCATTGAACTATGTTCAGACAGCTGCACCAGTTCCTGTTCATTGTACTTTCGTCCGCCATCCGTTCCGACGACATTATCTGACTTGAGTAATGCTTTAATAATGCGATGCACCAGCAGATCCGGGTAACGGCGGATAGGAGATGTGAAGTGGGTATAGGAGTCAAAAGCCAATCCAAAATGCCCCTCATTCTGAGGGCTGTAAACAGCCTGCATCATAGAACGAAGCATCATGGTCTGGATTAACTCATAATCTGGCCGTTCCTTGATAGCATCATGCAGTTCACGGTAATGCTTCGGCTCTGGCTTTTCACCACCAAAAAGAAATATTCCTAATTCGCCAAGGAAAGCTCTAAAAGATTCTAGCCTGTCTTCCGATGGCCCTTCATGCACACGATAGATGCCGGGCAAAGGACTTTGTTCGATAAATTGAGCTGCCGCCACGTTGGCGCAAATCATGCACTCTTCGATAATTTTATGAGCATCATTACGATGGCTCGCTACGATGTTTTCAATCTTGCGATTTTCATCGAAAATGATCTGTGTCTCTGTGGTTTCAAACTCAATGGCTCCCCGAGCGTTTTTAATCGCCAGTCGAGCTTTAAATAGCTCATAAAGCTCTTCAAGTTCAGGTACGCGATCGGAATATTGCTGACGGAGTTCTTCATCTCCACTTAATATTGACCATACCTTGTCGTAGGTAAAACGCGCATGCGAGTGCATCACTGCAGGATAAAACTGACTATCAACAACATTACCTTTTGGGTCAAGATCCATTTCTGCAACCATGCACAGGCGATCAACATCTGGATTCAACGAGCAAAGGCCATTCGACAAAAGCTCGGGTAACATCGGTACCACATACTCAGGAAAGTAGACGGAATTACCACGCTCAATCGCTTCTTTGTCTAAAGCACTTTCGGGACGCACATAATGGCTTACATCAGCAATGGCGACCCAAAGCTTCCAGCCGCCACTTGCCTGTTTTTCACAATAAACAGCATCATCGAAATCTCTGGCGTCGGCGCCATCAATCGTAACTAAAGGTAGCTTCCTTAAGTCCACGCGACCTTCCCAATCCTGGTCTCTGACTTCAACTGGAAGATCGGTGACTTCAGAATTCACATCTCTTGGCCATTCGTGCGGAATCTGATGATTCCGGATGGCGATTTCGATTTCCATTCCCGCAGAAAGGTGATCACCTAAAACCTCGGTAATAATGCCGTGGGCGTGTCGATTTTTCTTCGGGCGCTGGGTTATTTCAGCAACTACAACCTGACCTTTACTGGCTCCAAGAGTATCGTCCGGTGAAATAATCAGGTCGTGCAAAATTCGGGGGTCTTCGGATGAAACGAAAAGGAGACCGCTTTCTTCAAACAGGCGTCCTACAACGTAGTTGGTAGAGCCGTCAAGAATCTCCACAATCGCACCTTCTGTGCGACCTCTTCGATCTACTTTTTTTACTCTGGCGAGTACCTTATCTCCGTGGAAAACACTGTGCATTTCGCGGGGTGACAGATACCAGTCATCACCGCCCTCTTCCAGCGCAAGATATCCATAGCCGTCACGATGCGCCAAGACCTTCCCTCGCTTGAGATCCGTAGCATCCACCAGGCAATATCGACCTTTTCGGTTACAGATTAACTGCCCATCACGCTCCATAGCGTTAAGACGCTTATCTAGCGCTCGCTTCTGTTCTGACTTATTAATATCAGCTTTCTTAGCTATGGTCTCAAACGATACAGGTTCACCAGCCTCTTCCAATAGCTGTAAGATAAATTGGCGACTGGCTATAGGGTTGTCGTAACGCTGAGCTTCGAGCTCGGCCTGTGGGTCTTGCTTGGTTTTCTTTGGCATATATTCATCCTAATTTTTTAACATTGTATCGGTTATCCCCCTCTCCCACCAAACCTAATTGAGGAATATGCCCTCATAGAGCAAAAAAGCGGCTCAAAGGCCGCTTTTTATTTATTAAACAGTGATTTTTAGCCTTTTCTAGACTCTCTGATGTAATAACGTGCTTTTTCTGAATTTTCAACGCAGGCGTCATAACTTTCGAATGTTTGATTGGTTTTTGCAGCAGTCAACAAGCTGGCTGCTTTAGTATAGTTAACCGTCCCAGCGAAACCTTCGCTTTTAGCAAAACTCAGCTCTTTATACGCTGTATCTATTGCCTGCCTGCATTGAGCTGCGCTCGAACCTTTTCTTGCCCCGGCACAAGACGCTAATAACAAGGCAATAGCACTTAAGATCAAAATTACTTTTATATCTTTCATCATTTACCTCCGGCGAGAAGCCATTTTTTTTACAGTTTACCTGCAAACTGCTTGATATAACACAAAATACCTCTCAACTCTTACATCACTCAGGGTAACGCGCTATCATTAACACACACTTAATATACCCATTGAGTAGATGGTTTGAACTTTAATCTTCCAAAATTTAACAAAGCTAGAGTATTAGTAATCGGCGATATCATGCTTGATCGCTACTGGCATGGTGAAACATCACGCGTGTCCCCGGAAGCTCCGGTACCCGTGGTTAATGTCAGCCAAACCGAAGATCGGGCAGGCGGAGCAGGCAACGTTGCATTAAATATTGCCGTATTAGGCTGTCAGGTGACACTCTGCGGTGTAACAGGTAACGATGAAGCAGCGCAAAGTTTAGAGGAGATTTTGGAACATCAACAGGTGAACTGTGAGTTTGAAAAGCGCCCTCATCAACAAACCATCACCAAGCTTCGTCTGATGAGTCGTCACCAGCAATTATTAAGGGCCGACTTTGAGAAAGATTTTGCCCTGGATAACGGTATCGCGCTAGAAACTTTTGAGAAGCTTATCGAGCAGCATGACATAGTCGTTTTATCTGATTATGGGAAAGGCACCTTAAAAGATCCCCAGTCTGTTATTCAGGCTGCTGTATTACAAAACAAACCCGTGATTGTTGATCCCAAGGGCAGTGACTTTACAAAATACCGTCAAGCGACCCTAATCACCCCGAATCAATCTGAATTTGATACTATCGCCGGCAAGTCAGAATCCGAAGAAGATTTTCTAGAGAAGGCTCGCGAAGTTAGAAACCAACTTGATATTGATAGCCTGCTGGTGACCCGTAGCGAAAAAGGTATGGCGTTATTCTCGGCTGATAAAGAACCTTACATGCAGGCAACTCAAGCTCAGGAAGTGTTTGATGTGACTGGCGCCGGTGATACCGTTGTGGCGACTCTTGCCAGTGCCATGGCTGCCGGGGCTACCATGAAAGAGTCCGTGCAAATAGCTAATCTTGCAGCTGGAATTGTCGTTGGCAAACTTGGTACAGCAACGGTTTCCACCCAAGAACTACATCACGCCATGCTGAGCCATCAACCACTTCAAAAAGGCGTTGTTTCGGAACTTACCTTACTGGATCTGATTGCTCAGGCTAAAGCGTCCGGTGAGAAAATTGTTATGACCAATGGCTGCTTCGATATTTTACACTCAGGACATGTCAGTTACCTTAAACAGGCTGCTGAACTTGGCGATAGGTTAATTGTGGCCGTTAACAGCGACGACTCTGTGAAACGCTTAAAAGGGGAAAGTCGTCCTCTAAATCCTTGCCCACAGAGAATGATGGTTCTATCCGAACTGTCTAGCGTAGACTGGGTTGTTGAGTTTACTGAAGACACTCCTAAACGGCTTATAGAAGCTCTGGTTCCTGACGTCCTGGTAAAAGGTGGCGATTATAAGGTTGAGGAAATTGCAGGAGCAGATAGCGTCATTGCCAACGGAGGAAACGTAGTAATTCTCGATTTTGTTGATGGCGTATCCACCACCAATATCATTAACAAAGCTAAAAGCCACTAAAAACAACAAAGCCTCGATACAACGAGGCTTTGTTAATTAAACTTTGAATTATCGGGTAAACACAGGACCAACGCCATTTGCCCAGAATAAGACACTCATGGCTAATGCAGCTACTACCAACACTAGGCCAACTGTGATGATCGAGTTTGAGAAAAAGAAAGCTTTCTCGTCACCAATCCCCATCATGATAGGCGTTCCCAAAAATAGTAACCTGACTGAAAAGGCAACAGCAACAAGGGTGAATAGCATATCCAGCCATAGAACCGGGTAGGCACTGAGGACACTGACTAGAAATAGAGGAATACAAGAGTATACAACTAGCGCGAAGCAGTCAGAGAGGCTCGCATCAGAACCATACGTTTTTGCCATCCAGTGTATTAGACGTGAAAAAATATAGGCACCCACCAAAATAGCCAGATAAGCAGCAATAGAAATACTGAGCGCGCTTTCCCAGGTCAGTTTCACGGGGTCTTCATTACCAATTTTCCACCCACTGTAAACAGCACCGATAAACGCAAAGAACGGCGGCAATAAAGCCATTACGATCAATACTCGAAGATAAACCTGTGGAATACTAAAGTTTTTTTCTTTTATGTGCTTCCAGGTATCTTCCGGTTTGTACAAAATATTAAATCGATTTTTCATATTTGCCCCCTCAATACCAAATCGATTAGTGACAACGACTTCCAGCCAGCTCACTTAACGCCTTAAAGTCCGAAATTGTTATTTCTTTTTCTTTAACCGAGATCAGTGACTGTTGCTGTAACTTTGAGAAAAGTCTGCTGACCGTTTCGACGGCTAATCCAAGGTAGTTCGCTATATCGCTTCGAGTCATCGTCAGATTAAAACAGGTTCTTGATAAGCCCCTACTGGCAAAACGACTCGACATATTCATCAAAAATGCGGCCAAACGCTCATCTGCACTTTTCTTACTGAGCAGTAACAGTAACTCCTGATCGTCATGAATTTCTCGACTCATGACACGCAATAGTTGCTGGCGTAAACCCGGTATCTCACCAGATAGCATTTCCAACTTATTAAATGGAATCGTGCAGACCGATGATGTTTCTATAGCTTTTGCCATACTGGGGTGTTTTTGACGGTTGATTGCGTCTAGCCCAATAATTTCACCTGGCAAGTGAAAGCCTGTTATTTGCTCTTCACCACTTTCTGAAATGGTATAAGACTTTATACACCCTGAGCGTACAGCATAAATGGCTTTAAACTCATCGCCAGCATGAAAAAGCATTTCACTCTTTTTCAATGGACGTCGCCTTTGGATAATACTATCCAAGTGCTCAACTTCAGCTTCAACCAGCATTACAGGAAGGCATAACTGGTTGATACTACAGTTCTGACATTTTACAGAAGGCAGCATAAATAAGTCCCTAGAATCAATATGAGTAAAGTATAGATCTAAACTAAACTAAGTTAAATGGCTTTTGAATAAATCTGCAATGCCTTTAATTCTTTAAAGTATTCATCAAAGGTCATACAAATATTTCTAATGAGTAAACGACCGGTATCAGTAACCTCAATACCCTCATCATCCATACTTAATAGCCCATCGGCCTCCATAGTCTTTAGCTCTTCTATTTCACTCGCAAAATGCTGCCTGAAGTCAATGCCGTGTGTCCTTTCTATCTCTTTATATTTTAGGTTAAACAGGCAGATAAGCTGCATGATTACGTCGTGTCGTAGCTTATCTTCTGCCGTAGATTCGTATCCTCTCCATAGTGCATAACTATCATTCTCAACACATTCATAGTAAGTAGTTAAGTCACGTTGATTCTGGATGAAGCAATTACTGACCTGACTAATAGATGACACCCCAAGACCCAGTAAGTCACAGTCAGCGTTAGTAGTATAACCCTGGAAGTTTCGATGCAAATCACCGTTTTGTTGAGCATGAGTGAGTTCATCATGGGGTAGTGCAAAATGGTCCATACCAATATAAACGTAGCCTGCTTTGGTAAGCTTCTGGATGGTCATCTCCAAAATGGCTAACTTTTCTGAGGGTGATGGCAAATCTTTTGCATCAATGCGACGTTGCGGTTTAAAGCGGTGTGGTAAATGTGCGTAATTGAATACCGACAGTCGATCCGGTGCCATTTCAATAATTTTATCAACGGTCTCGGAAAAACTTTTTTCGCTTTGAAATGGAAGACCATAAATCAAGTCCACGTTAATTGACTCAAAGCCATACTTTCTGGCATTAATGAGTACATTGCGGGTCATACTTTCTGGCTGAATCCGGTTTACAGCTTTTTGAACCTTCTCATCAAAATCCTGCACACCGAGACTGATTCGATTAAAACCCAGTCGCGATAATTCTGGCAGGGTCTTATGATCCATTCTTCTGGGGTCAATTTCGATCGAATAATCACCTTCTTCTGCGAAGTTAAAATACTCTTTCAGGGTATTAACTACCTCAGCAATCTCCTCATTGTTGAGAAAAGTCGGAGTACCACCACCCCAATGCATTTGCTGAACTTCTCGCCCCTTAACATGTGCTGCAATACGCTTCGCCTCAGCCAATAAAGCGGCTATATAACGTTTTGTTTTGCTTCTGTCCTTGGTGATCACTTTATTGCATGCACAGTAGTAGCAAATGTTCTCACAGAAGGGAATATGAATATAAATCGACAGTGGTTTGGTCGCGTCTCCCTGCTCCAGTACTTCAACTAGTCGTTGCTCACTAAAACCGTCTTCTTCAAACTGCAGCGCCGTTGGGTACGACGTATATCGTGGACCAGAAATACTGTACTTTTCAATTAAGGAGCTATCCCACAAAACCTTGGTATTCATAACCTGAACGAGTTAATAACTGATAGGCTAAGGATAGTTGAGTAGGATTTCGGACAGTTGATCTAGATCAACTTAGTAGAATACAGATCACTGTGTTTGATGATGTTGGTGTGTGTGCTGACCTGCGGGGTTAGTGATCATGCTCGAAACATTGTATAGCTGGAAGCTACCCCACAAAATAAAGATGACTCCTATCAAGCTCCTCACCACCTGACGTCGAAAAAAATGTATCAGCTGTTTAGCAAATAAGCCGGTGACATATAGGGCAGGAAGTGTCCCCAAACCAAAGGCCAGCATAGTAACTGTTCCTTGAGCAGCTCCTCCGCTGGCAGCGGCCATGGCCAGAGCACTATAAACTAAACCACATGGCAACAATCCCCAAAGTAAACCTATTGGTATGGCCTGAGAAACTCTTCTGAGAGGCAAAAAGCGCTTCTGTAATGGTTGCAATATCTTCCATAATCTTCCACCCTGCTTTTCCAGGTAGGTTAACAGGCTCCATTGTCCCATCAGATATAGCCCCATCATGATCAGCAAGAAACCTGCCAGAAACAGCAGAATAGGAAAGTCTGTCCAACGGGTTATGACCGCCCCAAGGCTGCCCACTATAGTACCTAGTATGGCGTAACTGACTATTCTGAAGAGTTGGTAGACCAAAGATAGGAGAGCCTGCTTTTGAGGTTCACAGCCTGAACTTAATGCAACGGTCAAACCACCACACATTCCGAGGCAGTGAGAACTTCCCAAAAGACCCATCATAAATGCGGGTAACCATACGACCGTTAATTCAGTCATCTGCTTTAGCCTTATCACTGCTGTTCTGATTACTGGCTGATTGCTGCTGTTCCTCAGCATCATCTTCTTCAGGCGACTCTTGATCAAAAATAATACGGTGCGCTTCTTTATCCAGATCCGAGTATTGATCGTTATTAACGGCCCAGAAGAATACCGCGATGGCGACTATCAACAGGATAAACGTAATAGGTATCAGTAAAAATATGGCATCCATAATGGTTTACTTTTTTAATCTCAAAGAATTAATAACAACCACGACCGAGCTGAACGACATCCCCAGTGCTGCCAGGTAAGGAGGAATGAATCCCATCGCAGCTACCGGTATCATCGTAACATTGTAAACCAAAGCCCATAATAGGTTTTGCTTGATCACACTTTGTGTTTGTTTCGATTTATTCAAAGCAAAATCTATGTCCGACAAATTATCTGATAACAAATAACAGTCAGCACTGACTCGTGTCATA
Organism: Kangiella sediminilitoris; assembly: GCF_001708405.1. NCBI lineage: Bacteria > Pseudomonadati > Pseudomonadota > Gammaproteobacteria > Kangiellales > Kangiellaceae > Kangiella > Kangiella sediminilitoris. The sequence goes on from NZ_CP012418.1 coordinate 2,050,669, forward strand.
TCGGCGGCATCGGCCATCGCCATAGATGCATCAGCAATACTCATCACCGGGGCATCGTTGATACCGTCACCGACCATCAAAACTTTGCTTCCGTTTTCCTGTAATAATTTAACGTAAGACAACTTGTCTTCTGGCTGGGCGTTATTCTTCCAGCAATCAAGGTTAAGCTGTTGGCTAACCACCTCAACCTGAGATGATGGGTCACCACTCAATAAATGCAACTTAAATCCCTGCTCTTTAAGACGGCTACTAATCTCCTTTGCTTCCGCCCGTAAGGTATCTTTCAGCAGAATCTTAGCCACCACAATTTTCTCCTGCATTAACCATAAGGCATCAAGATCAGAAGCTTGCTGTTGAAAATCGCTGTCGACTTCTCTGATACAATCTGCATTTCCAAAAGTATACCTTGTCTGCTCCACGTCACCGGTTACCCCTTTAAATGGAATAAAGTGCACATTGGTAGCTAAACATTGAGGGGTTTCGTAAGTCTTAAAAGCCAATCCTATCGGGTGCTCCGACTGTGCTTCAAGGGCCGCGATAATTTGCAGTGCTTTTTGCTCAGTTAGCGAACCAAAAACTTCAACGCTGTCTACGGATAGTTGACCACGAGTTAGTGTGCCCGTCTTATCGAAAACGATATCTGTAATTTCGCTAGAAGCCTGTAGAAAAGATTGTCCTTTCACTAGTATGTTTCGTTGATTGTAAGCAAGCGTTCCGCATGTCATGGCAATCGGTGTTGCAAGAGATAAGGCACAAGGGCAGCTGACCACCAGAACAGACAGCGTGATCCATAGCGCATCTTCTGAGCCCGCATTGACCCAGTAGAAAGCGACACCTGTTGCAATTAGCAGGATTCCCGCAACAAAATACCGAGCAATTTTATCAGCCAGCAACCCTATTTTTGGCTTATCCAGTAATGCCGCCTCTTGCAGCCTTAATAACTTTTGCCAGTAATTCCCCTGCTCGTTTACTCGAGCTCTCATCACAAAGGGTTGATGCGTATTTATACTGCCAGCAAGTACAGTTTGACCATGGTCCACCTTGGCCGGCAAAAATTCACCATTGAGCATAGATACATTCAGCTCAGCCTGCTCGCTCACCAACTCACCATCTACGGCTACACTTTTACCTGCACGAACCAGCAACATGTCGCCGTCCTCTATGGCCTTTATTGCTATGGCTTCCGTCTCACCTGTAAGTGCGTCATATTTCTCAGCATGATTTAGTTTCTGTGCACTCCCTTTATAAATTCTTTCGCTTATTTGCTGCCTCACTCGGAACTCAATGTAGCGGCCGATGAGCAAGAAAAAAACGAACATTGTTACCGAGTCAAAATAAACCTCTCCACCTGAAGTGAATAGCGCCCAGATACTGGCCCCATAGGCGATAAATAAGGCCAGAGTTATTGGTACATCCATATTCAGCTGTTTATTCCTCAAGGAAGCAACTCCACTTGAATAGAAGGGATAGCCAGCATAAAACAATACTGGTGTAGCAATTAGAAAACTGACAGCCCGAATGAGCCATTCATATTCTTCAGCCATACCGCTGAATGCTCCGAGATATAGCGCTACGGCAAACATCATCACCTGCATCATCCCCAGACCCGCCATTCCTAAACGTTTCAACCATGATTTCTGAGTAATTTTTTGCTGATTTAGGGTGTCTTCCGGTTTATAGGGAGTAGCGGTATACCCCAAATGATGAAGCTGCTTTAGTATAGTGCTTAGAGCCACGTCCTCAGGTCGCCACTTCAGATGTATGACTTGTGAGGTAACGTTTACCTGAACCGAGTTAACGCCATTAAGCTTATTAATCTTTCTCTCAATCAGCCAGGCACAAGCACTGCAACGGACCTGCTCTGAATACAGCAAAACACTTTTTTCTGTTTCTGAGGAGGAGTCCAGCAAATAGTCTTCCTGAACCTGCTGTTGATCATAGGCTGCAAGCTCGGATTCAAGATGCGTTACATGCTCCGGCTTATCTGCAGTTTCTGTCCGGAACTTATAATAATCATCCAGCTTGCTAGTGACGATCATATCCGCAACAGCGTAACACCCTTCACAGCAAAAAAGACGCTCCTTGCCTAAAACCTCGAGCGACTTTTTGGTATTTGCTGGGATGGGTAAGCCACAATGATAACAATCGTTGCCGCTATATTGTTGATCCATTTAATAGCCTAATTTGACATCGGTACTGCTGGGTAAGGTAACTTTCTTTTTTATTTCCCAGCCTCCTTGATAGGGGTATACTTTTATATACCAGCTACCATCAATTTGCTGATTAAGCTGAGAATAAAACTGCCCCTTACCATCTCGGGTTAAGGACACCTTGAAGTCTTTACTTGATAATGTTGAGTGCTGAAAATCTACAAACAAGCTATCTTTCATAGGCTTATTCGACTTGAGGTCAACGGTCAATAGTTCATCGGAAAAAACCAGGGTGGCCTGAACTCCCAACTGCTTTGCTTTTTCCTGTTTAGCCAATGACTCGTTGATTGCCAACCCATCTTTATAATAGTTATCCACTACCATGCTATCGGTTGTATTACTGGCAATAATAAACGTTGTAATACCGGCGATTACCGATGACAAAGGCAAGGCAATTAAAAACCATGGCCAAAATTGTTTATACCAAGGTTTCATATCTTGTTGTTGCTCTTGCATTGTCTAACGTCCTCTACGTTGCACAGGGCCAATGAAACTGGCTGGCTGTGTCACTTCAATAGACTTGTCGTCTATACTTTCAAGTTGAAATTCAATATCCATGCTGGTTGATTTAAGCAGATAAGGGTCGATAGCAACCCGTACAGGAACCTCTTTCGTACTTTCAGGCGATAATGTTACCTGTTGTGGACCTTCATACTCAATGCCGTCGTAACCACTCACAGAAATTTTATAGGTATGCTCGCTCTGATCTTTATTCAGAACTCTGAGCTTGTAAATATTGACGATAAACCCTTCTGAGTTAGTCAGGTAAAGTCGGTTCCTGTCTTTAATAATGTCAAGTTCAAGCGGCGTTCTCATCCAGACTGATAATACGAATATAGCCGCCATCAGCATCAGAATAAGACCATAACCTATGGTTTTTGGCCTGAAAGGATTCAATTCTCCTCCGGCATCATGATTTTCTGACGTATATCGAATTAAGTTCTTCTCATACCCCATTTTTTCCATTACATCATCACAAGCATCAATACAGGCAGCACAGGCAATGCACTCATACTGCAGACCATCTCTGATATCAATACCCGTGGGACAGACATGAACACATTGCATGCAATCAATACAGTCACCGAGCCCTTCACTCTGGTACTCTTCTTTACTCAATGATTTTTTACGTGCGCCCCGTTTTTCGCCCCGCTTTTCGTCGTAAGCAATAATCAAGGTATCTTTATCAAACATCGAGCTCTGGAAACGTGCGTAAGGACACATATAAATACAGACCTGCTCTCGCAGCATGCCGGCATTTCCCCAGGTGGCAAAACTGTAAAATAGAATCCAGAACCACTCCCAGCCACTGAATGATAACGTCCATAGTGATTCTGTTAATTCACGAATAGGGGTGAAGTAGCCGACAAAGGTGTAACCGGTAAAAAGTGCAAATAGAATCCAAAGAACATGTTTTGTAAATCGTAGTCTTACCTTCCGAAAACTCCAGGGCGCTTTGTCCAATTTAATCTGTTTATTTCGGTCACCCTCAACCAAACGCTCCATCCATAAGAAGGCTTCAGTCCACACAGTTTGAGGGCATGCATAACCACACCATAAACGTCCAGCTACCGCCGTAAAGAAAAATAAAGCCAGAGCGGCTATGATTAGCAGCATGGTCAAAAAGATAAAGTCCTGAGGCCAGAAGGTTAAGCCAAAAATTTGAAATTTTCGGGCTGGCAGGTCGAATAAAATGGCCTGTTGACCATTCCAGGTCACCCAGGGCATTAAATAATATAAACCTAATAGAAGCCAGGCAGAAAGAACTCGAAAGTTATTAAATTTCCCGGAAACAATTTTAGGAAATATTTTTTGGCGCTTTTGGTAGAGGCTTGTCTCATCCCCTACCACATAAACATTTTCATCAGACATTCTTTTGTTACCTGATTCTATTTAGACTGCTCACCCTCATGGGAAAGGCTGTAAACGTAAGCAGCTACCAGATGAATTTTATGGTCACCTAAAATTTCATCATGCGGCGGCATGTTTGCACTCACGCCATTTCGTATAACATTCTTAATCATGCTGATTGAGCCACCATGTAACCATACGTCATCTTTCAGGTTCGGCGCGCCGAGAGCAGTGTTACCACTGAGGTCTGGGCTGTGACAGGCCTGACAATAGGTTTGGTAAACGCCTTTTCCTTCTGCTACCAGCCCTTCACGGAAAGTTCTCTCAACTTGATTCTCACTTAAGATATAATGCAAAACGGCAGATAACTTTTCCTCTCCGAGGGTCTCCCCCCATGGTGGCATCATGCCCTGACGTCCCTCTTCAATAGAGTAGATAATATCCTCTGGCGTCCCCCCATAAATCCATTCATCATCAGTTAAATTCGGGAAGCCGATACCACCACGTCCATCCGCGCCATGACAGCCGAAACAAGTATTAGCAAATATAGACTGTCCCATTGCCAGAGCCTCAGGTTCATCCTGTAGGTCCTTTATGCTCATGGATGCATATTGCTCAAACAAAGGTAGATACTTCGCATCAGCTTCAGCCACTTCTTCTTCATACTGTTTGACTTGAGACCATCCCAGGATCCCCTGAAACTTACCCAGTCCCGGATACAAAATTAAATAAATGACGGAGAAAATGATGGTGATATAAAACATCCATAACCACCAACGAGGCAGTGGGTTATCGTATTCCTCAATCCCATCATAGACATGACCCGTTGTTTCATTTTCATTCGCTTCAGACTTTTTTCTGCGAGTAAAGAACAGTAGTGCCGCACAACCAATAATATTGATTGCCGTTATTACTATGATGTAGCCACTCCAAAAATCACTCATCTCGCTTTACCTCATTATTCTTAATGGAAGCATTCTCTTCCAAGGCCATCTTTGAAGCCTCTTCATATTGACTTTTACGCTTCTTAGAGAAGACCCAAAAGCAGAGTCCGATAAATAGAACCAACAGAATGACAGTTAATATGCCTCGAATTAAATTAATATCCATGACTACTGCTCCGCTGCCTCTTTATCCGTACCCGAATTTGCCGCGGTATGCTCCCGCCCCAATGATTGTAAATAAGCTATCAGGGCATCAATTTCCGTCACCCCTTTTACTTGTTCCGCAGCATTTGCGATCTCTTCATCTGTATATGGCACTCCCAAAGTCTGCATGGCCTTCATCTTTTTCGCTGTATCCTCACCAGTCAATTCATTCTCCGCTAACCATGGGAAAGCAGGCATATTGGACTCAGGTACAGGAACTCGAGGATCCATTAAATGAGTATAGTGCCAGTCATCAGAATAACGGCCACCCACGCGGGATAGGTCAGGACCTGTTCGTTTTGAGCCCCAAAGGAAAGGACGCTCATATACATCTTCGCCAGCCACTGAGTAATGACCATAGCGTTCCGTCTCAGCTCGGAAAGGACGAACCATTTGCGTATGGCAGACGTGGCAACCTTCACGGATGTAAATATCGCGACCTTCAAGCTCAACGGGTGAATAAGGCTCAAGCGTTGCCATAGGCTCTGTTGTATCTTTCATAAAAAACAATGGGACAATTTCTGCCAGGCCACCAAAACTAATAGCAACCACAATCAAGATGCCCATTAAACCGATATTTTTCTCTACTTTTTCGTGTTTCATGGTGTCGTCTCCTAATGTGCTGGCTGTGGAATTTTAGTGTCAGCTTTTCCTGGGTTACTGACTGTTTTAATGACGTTATAAGCCATTACGAACATACCCGCCAGGAAGATTAAGCCACCCACCAGGCGAATACCATAATACGGATAAGTCGCTTCTAAACTTTGAACAAAACTATAAGTTAAGGTACCGTCGGGATTTGTCGCTCGCCACATTAAACCCTGTGTCACACCGGCAATCCACATGGCCGCAATGTAAAGAACAACACCAATGGTTGATAACCAGAAGTGTAAATTGATCAGGCTAGTGCTATACATTTTTGCCTTCCCGAAGACACTTGGGATCATTGCATATAAAGCACCAATAGAAACCATCGCAACCCAGCCCAGTGCGCCTGAGTGAACGTGACCAATAGTCCAATCGGTATTATGAGAAAGAGCGTTCACCGTTTTAATCGCCATCATGGGTCCTTCGAAAGTAGACATACCGTAGAACGATAGCGATACGATAAGGAACTTGATAATAGGATCCGTTCTCAATTTATGCCAAGCGCCAGAAAGCGTCATGATACCGTTGATCATGCCACCCCAAGAAGGTGCTAAAAGGATAATAGAGAAAATCATACCCGCTGACTGCGCCCAGTCAGGTAATGAACTGTAATGTAAATGGTGAGGTCCAGCCCACATATATACCGCTATTAATGCCCAGAAGTGAACAATTGACAAACGATAAGAATAAACTGGGCGCTCAGCCTGTTTTGGCACGAAATAATACATAATGCCGAGGAAACCAGCAGTCAGGTAAAAACCAACTGCATTGTGCCCGTACCACCACTGCACCATGGCGTCGATAGCACCGGCATAAGCCGAGTAAGATTTAAAAGAAGTCCAGTCAATCGGTAGTGCTGCACTGTTTACAATATGGAGTATTGCTACGGTGATGATAAAGGCACCAAAGAACCAGTTTGCAACATAAATGTGAGACACTTTACGCTTAATGATGGTGCCAAAGAATACGATGGCATAGGCCACCCAGACAATGGCAATCAAAATATCAATCGGCCACTCAAGCTCAGCATATTCTTTACTGCTTGTTAAGCCCATGGGTAAGGTGATAACTGCGGCAACAATAACCGCTTGCCAGCCCCAGAAAACAAATGAAGCCAACTTATCGCTGAACAGTCTGGCATAACTGGTTCGCTGCACACAGTAGAAGGAGGTTCCCATCAATACACAGCCACCGAATGCAAAAATAACCGCATTAGTGTGTAGCGGACGCAATCTACCAAAGCTTAACCAGGACGTATCGAAGTTTAGGGCGGGGAACATTAATTGCGCAGCAATCCATACCCCAAGCGCCATACCGACAATACCCCAAACTACAGACATAATGGCAAACTGCCTGATAACCTTGTAGTTATAGTTGTGTTCTTTTACTTCACTCATTGACCTCACCTTAGATAAGAGACTTAAAACACTCGTATTTTTATACAGTGCATCTTAAGTAAGCTCCGCTCTTACCACTTGATCTAGATCAACCTTTTTAACAATAACTGGCTATTAACAGCGAAAACTTTTAACTACTTAAAATTGCACTATAAAACAACCACTTATAAGAAAAGTCAGAGTAATCAAAAGTCCGCTTTTACTTATAAAAACTAATCCACTCAAGGCCATCATACATGTCGTTGAACGTTTTTTCACCAATCTTAATCTAACAACTCTTTTAAACGCTTCTCAATCCTATCTAAGAGTAGATTTCCGCAACTTCCTGGCGAAGTCCTCTGTTCTATAGAGATCTCTGCTTGACGCTCTTCCAGCTCCTGATAGTTGTCCTTGATATGTCGGTATGCATCACGAAATGCCATGCCATCTTCAATAACTAACTCCACAGCTTTATCCGTTGCAAACATGGATGCCTCGATTGCCTGTTCACATTGCTTATGATTAATTGTCATCCCCACCAACAGATGAGGTACCAACTGTAAGCACTGCAAGGATGAAGATACTCCTTTTAATAAAGGTTCCTTAGTATTTTGCAGATCTCGCTGATAGCCACTGGGTAGAGAAAGCAGTGACTCTAGCTCGGCATAACAACCAACTAGCTTGGCATACTCAGCCCGCATCAACTCTACTGCATCGGGGTTATGCTTGTTTGGCATAATCGAGGATCCCGTACTGAAGTCATTCCCAATTTCAATGAAGTTATACTCACCGGTAGAAAATAAACTTAAGTCCCAGGCCATTCGACGTAAATCGAGTAGTGCGTTCTTAAAACATCCAAGCACCTGCAGCTCAACCTTGCCACGACTGTTCTGCACATACATAGGGTTTATCTGCAGGCGGTTAAAGCCAAGTGTCTTAGTGGTATAGTCCCTGTCCAACTTGAGGTTTACCCCATATCCTGCAGCCGATCCCAGGGGATTACTTCCTATAAGCTCCAGTACCTGCTGCGCGGCCTTTGCATTATCACAAAATGCCTCTGCAAACGAAGCGAACCATAGCCCCCAGCTGGACACTACAGCCCTCTGCAGGTGTGTATAGCCTGGCAGCACATCTTTTTCATGCTGCTTAGCCAGCTTGAGGCAAGTGAATGAAACATCCAGGCACAGTTGATTTAATTGTTTTAATGACTCACAGCAAAACAATCGAGTCGCTACCGATACCTGATCGTTTCGACTTCTGCCCGTATGAATTTTTTTGCCTAGCTCACCCAGTTTGTCCGTCAGATACCACTCAATAGCAGAGTGCCCATCCTCGAAGCGTTCATCTAGTATAAATTGACCCTTCTCAAAATCCTTTAATAGCTGATCAAGGCTTTGGTTGATGATCATACTTTCCTGCTCTGATAAAACGCCGATCCGTGCCAATCCCTCTGCATGAGCCTTACTAGCCTGAATATCAAATGCCAAAAGCTGCTGATCCAGAATGACGTCTCGTCCCGACATAAAAAGCATGATATCTTCGCTTAGCCTGGATTTACTTTTGGTTGATTCTTTACTCCATAATGGTTGTGACATAATCATTCACCTACTCTAAAACAATGCCTGCCAGCTGTGGTAACTGGAAAGCTAAATTAATATTTTGTATAGCCTGTGTGGCAGCACCTTTGAGTAAATTATCCAGCGCACAATTTACCGCCAGATGTTTCCCATCTTGAGATAACTCCCATCCTCCGACAATGGCACCATGACGGTATGTGGCCTGTGCAACCTGAGGGGGAGATTTTTGTAATGAAACCAGTGGGGCTTCACTGTAGAACTGCTGATAAAGGCTTTCCACATCACTAAGCTTCAAGCTCTCCTGTAAAGTAATGTGGCTAGTTAAACTAATCCCTCGGAAAAAGTTCGCAACATGGGGGGAAAACTTCAGACTAAATCCAAGGTGACGGGATACTTCCTGTTCATGTATATGTTCGGCTAATTTATAAGGCATAATATTGTCACGTAATAAGTCTGGATTATTCTTATCTGATGGCGTTGTACCTGCGCCACTATAACCAGAAACTCCAAAACAGCTAACATGCCCCCCAACCAGCTTTTTCACTGGAGCAACACTCAGCTGCATCGCTGTTGCATAACACCCTGGGTTACTTATCCTTTTAGATGTCTCCGTCGGATATACCTCTGGCAGACCATAGTGCCACTGGTCATCGAATCGGAAGTCAGCACTCAGATCGATAACAACCGTTTCCGCTATTTCTCTCTCAATAACTTCAACGAATCGACTGGCCAGGCCGTTGGGTAACGCCAGAATAACCAGCTCTGGTTTTAACTTAACCAGGTCTTGAGGAGAAAGTTCCTCATAAACCAAGGTCGCTTTGCTGTAACCAGCTATATCTTTGCCAGCCAGTTCTCTGGAGCTGGCGGCCAGCAGGTCTATACTAGGATGGCGGGACAGAATAGAAATGATTTCATTCCCAACATACCCTCTTGCTCCAACTAATACCGCTTTAATGGACATCCTGACCTCCCGCTGGAAGTAAAGTCTCAGGCTTTATAGAAGCCTCTTCGACACATTGCTGAATATCCTGATAGGAATTAATACCATTCCAGTAAACTCTCCACTGTCCTGACTTAATAAATCCATCGGCGACAGCAGCATAAAATTTGTTAATAGGGTTATTAACATTGGCACGCCAGAATAATTGCCTGTGTTTTCGAGTGACCTTATCCCAAAGAGCTCTACCGATGCCTTCCCCCTTAGCTTTATGGCTAACCACAAACTTATCGAGATAGGGTTTATCACTGCTGCCTGAGAGGACAATTGCCGCTCGATAACATTCGGTCACATATACTTTATACAATGGCAGTGAATTAAAATAATCCGCGCACAATTCTTTCCCAAATGAAGACTCAATTAACTGTGCAAATCTTTTAGTATCTATTTCATCCCAGCTATCAGCAACCAATGCTCTTTCACCCATATTGACCAAGGTGCCTGAACCTCTATCGGTGAATAATTCTTTGGCCAATAACTCTGGCTTGGTAATTGACACCGAGGTTGCTGAGGGAAGTGCCTGCAATATACTTTTGATCATTTCCAACTTCAGCTTCATTCCAGAATGAACCCAGCTTTGCTGAATCAAATAATCGTAGTGATTTACGATACTGATGTTGGGAATGATTTTATTGTGCTGATCCAGTACGCCTCCGGTTTCAGTCAAAAAGATAATTTTGTATGGCTCGATGGCTTTAGCCAGACTGAAGGTCGCTGCATCGGCATTCACATTAACAATCTGGCCCTGCTCAGTTTCTCCTAAGGGACTAACGACAGGAATGCGGCCTTTAGCAACAGCTTTAAGTAACTGCTCAACTTCAACTGAAACAATATCTCCCACCAGACCAAGCTGCTCTTCACCCAATAATTCACAGTTAAAGATGCCAGAATAAAACGATGTTGCATCCACTCCGGCTTCTTTTAATGTCGAGGTCAAATGATGGTTCTCTTCAATAAACACCTCTCTGGCAGCCTTCAGAACCTTCGGCGTAGTAACACGCTGACCATCCACAAACTTGGTAGTAATATTTTGCTGTTCAAGTTTTTTATTCAGCTGGGGCCCCGCACCATGAACGACAATAGGAGTCAGGCCGACCTGCTTTAAGAAAGATAAAGAAGCCACCAGATGAGCCATTTCATCTTTAAGGATTTTCCCGCCAACTTTAATAACCGCAAACTTCAACCCTTCATCCGATGAAAACCGCTTCAAGTACTTCCGTATCTGAGTTTCACTGTCAATGACACTCAATAATTTATAGACGGTGTCTTTTACCTGATTACTCATGACCTAAAATTCTCCAGTATTGCCTCACAACCTGATCAAGCTGGTTAACACTGACCCATTCATTAGCCGTATGAGCCTGTTCAATGGAGCCGGGGCCAAACACAATTGAGGGGAAGCCTGCAGCTGAAAACAAAGCTGCTTCAGTCCAGAAATTGACGGGGGCGCCAATCTCGAAACCCAAAGTTTCTGCCAGTATTGAATTCTCTTCAGCACCTCCTTCCTTTGGCAAGGATGGCGCATTAAAGCCCAGTGAAACCTGTTCATCTTTAATACCAGTGTAATAAAGAAGCTCGGACATCAGGCTTTTAGTATCCACTTCTGGTAATGGACGCAGTCCAAACCGAATGTTGGTTTTTGGTGATATAACATTGGGTTTAACGCCACCTTCTATGTGACCAACATTGAAACAAGTTCCTGACAACCCATCATAAGTATCTGCAAGCTTGTCCTCTGCCCAACATATGGCCCTTGATATCCAGTGAGCCGCCTGGTGATTGCTGTTATCTTTCAATGCTCTAGGCTCGGAGCTGTGCCCGCTTTCGGCAGAAAGAGTCAAGTTTGCTGTAATAATGCCGCGGTGTGCCAACACGGCTTTTGCCTCAGTTGGCTCGGCAACAATAACGCCCAGGTAATCGTGCTTTTCTTCAAGAAAAGAACGAATACACAGACTACTACCATGCTCTTCATCGGAGGAAAATAAGACCGCATAATCATCAGCTCCCGCCTCTATACAAGCAAGCATACAGGCGGCAGCCCCCTTAATATCGCAAGCTCCCAACCCATAAAGCTTGTCGTTTTGTTCTAGTATAGAGAACGGTTCCGATTGCCAACCCTCAGTAACTGGAACAGTATCGATATGGTAATTGAATAGGTATCTGGGGTTTCCTTTGGTTGCTAAAATATTAACCGACCCCTCACCATGATCCGTCACAGTAACAGTCGCTCCAGGAAGGTTTTCCGATAAATATTCAACAATTCCAGACTGTTGGATCTTGCGTGGAGGATTGGTGGTATCAAACGCGACCAGATGTTGAAGATGCTTTTTTACCTGACTCAAAGTAGGCGCTGTCATACCGCACTATCCTGCGACGCATTAACCGTCGCCCACGTGGCTGTACTTTGGCCAAATAACTTAATAAAACCACTGGCCTCTTCGATACCCCAGTCCGCTTTTTGCGCATACTCGACATTCTTACTCATCAATAAATAAGGACTCGACACAGCGACTGCTTCGATATGATTCGGTGCTAATTTTAGCTCAACAGTACCAGTAACCTTCTTCTGACTAGACTCTAGTAGAGCTTCAAGGTTTTTAGTTAGAGGGTCAAAGTAAAACCCCTGATAAACCAGATCGACCCATTTTTTAGCTACTAAGGGCTTGAAGTGGTTTTGCTGTTGAGTAAGAACAACCTCTTCTAGAGCGCGGTGTGCTTTTAATAAACCCATCAGCGCGGGAGCTTCAAAGACTATGCGCCCTTTCAGACCGATTATGGTATCGCCGGTATAGATACCACGCCCAACTCCATATTCACCCAGTATTGAATTCATTTCCTGCAGGGCGGAAACGCCATCAATGTCTTTCCCATTAAGCTGGCTTAGTACTCCCTGCTCAAAAGTTAGAGAAATTAGCTGGGGTTTCAGTGTGTTGCTTTCGGGGTTCTGAGTTAAAACATAAGTGTTATCCTCAGGTGCCTGCCATTTATCAATTGCTCCCCCTGAAATGGTCACACCCAGCAGGTTTTCATTCACACTGTATTCTTTATGAACCACTGACACTTCATGGCCATGCTTACTCAGATAATCAATTTCATATTCTCTGACATTAACCACCTCTTTTTGAATATCCCTGATAGGTGAGAGAATCGTAAGATCACTGAGTGCCTTTATCGAAAGATCAAACCTCACCTGATCGTTGCCCATACCTGTACAGCCGTGAGCGACATATGATGTACCCAGCTGATGGCATAGTTTGACAGCCTCTTCTGCAATCAGGTACCTGTCAGCGCATAGTACCGGATACTGATCCTGGTATAACGCACTCCCCCAGATTAAAGGCTTGACTATCGTATTCCACAACTGCTCCTGTCCATTAATGTTCCAGTGTTTTTTGGCACCAAGTTGTATCGCGGTCGACTCAATATCTTTCACCGCCTGCTCAGAAACACCACCGGTATTAACAAAAAGTGTATGCACCTCATATCCTTTATCAATTAAATAAGGAACACAAAAGCTGGTGTCCAGGCCACCTGAAAATGCTAAAACGACTTTTTCTTTACTCACAATATTCACCCTAAGAATGATTCATTAATGTATTCATGATTGATTTCTGAACGTGAAGCCTGTTTCCTGCTTCTTGAATAGCGACACAATTTTTTGAGTCCACAACAGCATCTGTTGCTTTGATATTTCGTCTTAATGGAAGGCAGTGGCTAAATAAGGCGTTATTGGTTTTTGCCATTTTCTGTTCGTCTACAATGAAGTGCTTATACTGATCCCGAATCACCTTTTCTTGTTGCCATTGTCCGAAGTAAGGTAGCGCACCCCAGCTTTTGGCATAAACGATATCAGCATTGTCATAAGCTGAGTCAATATCATGAGAAACGGTTAGCTGATTACTATGCTCTGAGCTATAGGTGTGGCCAAGATTCATATAGTGTTCATCAAGGACATACTCTTCCGTCGGACAAAGCAGGGTGACGTCCATACCAAACTTGGTTGCAATCATCAGAGCAGAATTAGCAACTGCAGTATTCAGCGGTTTAGGATGATAGGTCCAAGTCAATACATATTTCTTTCCTTTCAGATCGCCCAGCTGCTCTTGTAAGGTCATGATATGAGCTAACTCCTGGCATGGGTGGGTAATGGTTTCCATGTTGATCACGGGAACAATGGAGTGTTCAGCCAGAGCATTGATGAGCTTGTCCTGACGATCTTCCTGCCAGTTTTTAAATTTGGGAAATGCTCTCACCGCAATAAGGTCACAGTACTCTGATAGGACTTGAGCAACTTCCTTAATATGCTCTTCTGCATCACCGTCCATCACGGACCCTAGCTCAAACTCGATAGGCCAGGCATCTTTCCCGGGTTGCAAAACTACAGCTTGACCACCCAGCTGATGAACACCAAGTTCAAAACTGGTTCTTGTTCTAAGTGACGGATTAAAAAATAGCAGTGCAACAGACTTTTCTTTCAGTAATGGCTGAAATTTGTTTTGTTTTAACTCTACCGCAAAGTCAATCAGCTCCTGTAGCGAGGAGTGTGACCAATGCTCTGTCGTTAAAAAGTGCTTCATGGCAAATACCTTTCGGTCATGCCATCGGGAGGGAGTTTTTAGACGCTCATAAAAAAACCCAGCCGATGGCTGGGTTTCAAATTCTTTAGTGATTTTCGTCAGGCACTAACAATTCCCAGCCGGCATAATACGGCTGCGACGTCGTTGTTGTACTGAGCTGCAATCGGCAACTATGGTTAGTGTCTCTAAAATCATTTCGTTTCTTCGTTTATTGGTTAAACTATCGTCAACGCAAAGAAATTTACACCGATTTGATTTGCTTGTAAACACTAAATATCACTTTATCCACACCAGCACTGACTCTGCTCTATCAAAAACAACTCAGGTATTGAGCAAAGATATTGATTACTAGAGAGTTTTTATCAAAAAGCACTGATAGAAATTTTTTTTGTGGTAACAGCCGAACTGATGACTTAGGTTGAAGTTCCCCGGAAGTCTTTGCCAGTAATGTTTTCTTACATCTAACAGCTTTGCCCACCCTTCAATTACTTGGTAATCTTTGTAAACTTGTGAAATCCGTCCATTTTTATTGGGGAGAAACCATGAAACAGCTTGCCTACTCTATTTTTCTGGCCGTCAGCCTAACTCTGAGCAACCTGGCTCTAGCCGATGAAAAACAAGAGTCATCACCCAACCCTTATCCCGAAGAAAAAACAGTAGTCACTGATCACTCAGTAGAAATCGGTGGCAAAACCATAAAATATAAAGCCACAACGGGAAACTCCTTTGTCTATAACGATAACAATGAAGTTATAGGCTCTATCTTCTTCACTGCTTATACCAAGAAAGGGACCAATCCTGAAAATAGGCCTATAACTTTTGCCTATAATGGTGGGCCAGGCTCAGCATCAGTCTGGTTGCACATGGGAGCTTTAGGCCCGAAGCGAGTCGTCATGGATAAAGAGGGATTTCCTCTAAAGCCACCTTTTGATCTTATCGATAACGAATACTCTCTTCTCGACCTAACAGATATTGTGTTCATTGATCCGGTAGGCACAGGCTACAGTCGTGCGCACGACAAAGGTACTGACAAGGATTTCCATGGCGTGTGGGAAGACATTCGTACAGTCTCTGAGTTTATTCGCCTTTACATGACACGTAATGAGCGCTGGAGTTCGCCTAAATTCCTGGCTGGCGAAAGCTATGGTACGACTCGCTCTGCGGGTATTGCTTACCATATGGGACAAAATCATGGTGTTTACTTTAATGGCATCATGCTGATTTCGAGCGTCCTCGATTTCAGGCTTGATGATTTTAATGATAAGAACGGCGTACTTGCTCCTATTACCATGCTACCTAGTTACACGGCGGCTGCCTGGTACCATAAAAAGCTCAATGCTCCTTTAAGTAATGATCTCCAAGGCTCGATCCAGCAGGCTAAGGAGTTCGCCATGAATGATTATGCGCTGGCATTATTACAAGGGGATGATCTAGAGCCAAGACGCAAGCTTGCAATCGCGGAGCGAGTTGCAGACTTCACCGGCTTGTCAGTTGATCTGGTTTTGGAGAAGGATCTAAGAATCACTCTAAATGACTTCCTGCATAATATTAAACGTGATGAAGGCGAAACTGTAGGACGTTTAGACAGCCGTTTCACGACACCAGAGCTAGATGCAATGAATAAGCGCGGCTATCGTGATCCGAGCTATATGGCGATTCACGGTACCTACACTGAAACCTTAATGACGTACCTGTCTAAGGAACTCAATTATAAGTCTGACTTGCCATATCATATTCTAGGTGGCGGCGTTAAAAGCTGGAACTATGAGGACTTCAACCGCCAGAGTAACGACATCAGCGACAAGCTGACCGATGCCATGTTGCGCAACCCTGATATGCAAGTTTATGTCGGTAATGGCTACTATGATTTCGCGACACCTTTCTTCGCCACAGAATATACGTTCTCACATATGGGTCTGCCTGCTGAACTTAAAGACAATGTTCATATGTCTTACTACGAGTCAGGACACATGATGTATATTCGTGAGCATGACTTAATTAAATTGAAGAAAGATTTAGCCGAGTTCTTTAAGAAATCGCTGTAGACTTGCTGCGCTTTTTCTCCCCCTTGGAGTCAGCCGAAGCCGTTATAAAATGATAGAGCAAATTAGGCAGGGAAGCCTAATTTAGTCAAAACGAAACAGGACGTTTCGTTTGACGGCTCGTAATGATTTTTAATGGCAAGGGTAATCCGAAGGATCTGACGACGGGGGTAGCCTTCTTTTGGTTACTTTTCTTGGCTACGCAAGAAAAGTAACGTTCAAACTACTATGACTTTCCAATATTTCCCCATAACTATACAATAGCTCAATCTAAACAATTGAGACCATTCCAATGGCAAAAGCTAGTGACATTAAAAGAAACATGGCCGTTGAACATAACGGTAAATTATTAGTGGTTAAGAATATTGAAGTCAGCAGTCCAAGTGCTCGTGGCGCAGCGACTTTATACAAGATGCGTTTCACTGATGTTCAAGCAGGCACAAAAGTTGAACAGACATTCAAAGGCGATGACCAGCTTACTTTGGTCGATCTAACCAAACGCGCAGCGACCTACTCTTATGACGAAGGCGACAACATCATCTTCATGGACAGCGAAGACTACAGTCAGTACACCTTTAACCGCGAAGATATCGAAGACGAATTACTGTTTATCACCGATGAAATTCAAGATCTAAAAGTCGTTATCGCTGACGACAAAGTCGTAGGGTTGGAGCTTCCGCAATCGGTCGAAATGGTTATAGAACAAACTGATCCGTCGATAAAAGGCGCTTCAGCAACCGCACGAACCAAACCCGCCGAATTTGCTACTGGCTTAACCATTCAGGTTCCTGAATATATTTCGACTGGCGAAAAAGTTAAGATTAACGTCGAAGAAAAGAAATTTATGAGCCGCGCTGACTAGTTTACTATATTGAAATGGATATCAAGGAAGTCATAAAGTATCAGAAAGAACGCTATAATGATGAGTTACAGCGCTTCGACCATTTTGAAAATAAATGTTCAAGGTTTCTTAAGTCAATAACTTTAATTTTGGCTCTAATACCTATTATTCTAAGCTTTAACCCGAACGTAATAAAGTTTCCAGAGAATATTTGGGAGTTCATTTCTGTCTTATCATTTTTTGTTGCAACAGCCTCACTAATCAGCTCTTGGTTTCACTGCCTGAGTGCAATTAGAATTGGTGATGTAACTGTCCTACCCTTCGACAAAATAACTACAGACTATCTTTTAGAGCAAGATGACGAAGTTTCTTATCAACACCTATTCAAATGTTATAACGACACAATTGCAGCTCTGAATTTGGATATTGAAATCAAGTCTAATTCTCTAGAGATTGCTTACAAGGATTTGATTTTTTCTGCCTGGGGTTACATAGTACTTTTTATCACCATTTTAATTTCAGGTAACTAACAATGACGAGCAAGCAACCAAGGAAGCATCAAAACAATCAAAGTGACGCCCCTGACACAACGTCTAAAGTGAAAAAAGGTGCTTATAACTCCAACAATAAAAAGAAAAAATAGTAAAATTTATTATGAATTATGCTGGATAGGATGGGTTAGCTTTATAAAGCGTAACCCATCAACTTATCACAATTATCTTGCTGCCCACTCATACCCTTTACGCCAGACGCCTTCTAATGGCCCGCGCTTGAAATAGTTAAACCATACAATGACAAACAGTAACTGGAAGCCCCAGATTCCAACGGTATATATCCACAGTTCACTGCGACTGACTTGTCCAAACAAGTCGAAGCCGTAACCGTAAAATATTATTCCGCAAATTACGCTTTGCATAATGTACAGGGTAAACGCCATGCGCCCCGCTTTAGCCAATAGGTTCTGCAACGGCTTTAAGAAGCTGCTTTTACCCCACAGCATGACAAAACCTAAATAGCCTAGAGCTAACACTATGCTACCGATATAAAAGCCGACACTATTAATACCAACAAAGACTGAGTAGCTAAAGCCTGAATCTACTAGGTACCAGGTCGCACCAAGCGATATGACCAGTCCTAATAGCAAACCCCATAGTGAAAAGTGCTTAAGAACTTGCGGTGATGTTAACGCACCTACTTTCCATAGCCCCATACCAAGCATCATCAAGCCACTACAACGCCACAGGGTAAAATAAATAAAATCTAAAGACTGCCTATCCCAGGCCGCAGCGACTCTACCCGGCGTCAATTCCCACCAGCTACCATTATACTTTTGTGATGCAGCCTGTTGTGCTGCTGTGGCATCTGGAATCCACCAATCGGGGGTTGCTGGAGGACTCACCATGGCCTGAATTGCATTCCATATATCAGGAGCAACCACACCAAAGCTCAACGTCAAGCCAAAGCCTATTAACCACACAGCTCCCAAATTTCGTAACCAGAAGACAATAAGGCCACAAAGAGCATAGGCAACTAATATGTCACCATCCCAAATCAAATAGGCATGAGCCAAACCAAATAGTAGTAGAAAAAGAGAACGAGAGACGAAGGGCTTGGTCGGGCTTACTCCTAATTTTTGGTATTTTCCGACGAACAGCATAATGCCAACACCATACAATAACGCCAACAACGTCATAAAACGTTGCTTAACTAAACCATACTCAAACAGCCACACCCATTGGTCGAGTACTGAAAAATCTCCATAAGCTAATGGGTTATAGCGGATTAGGCTGGGGGTCGAGAAATAGTTAATGTTAATAATCAGGATAGCCAGAATCACAATCCCTCGCAGAACATCTAAGTTACCTAGACGCTGACTTTTCATCTCCATTGCTTCTAAAGTTGCCACAGTTTTTACCTGTTGTTTTTATAAGAAGCCGGTACTATACATTTTCACCCAACATAAAAAAAGCGACCCGAGGGTCGCTTTTTTTATAGTAGCTCTTTATTAAGCTTCAAATGGATGACGCTTAATGATCGTTTCCACACGATCAGGTCCAGTTGAAATAATATCAACAGGGACACCCACTATTTCTTCAACTTGAGCGATAAAGTTTAAGGCTGCTTCAGGTAAGTCATCGATAGTTTTAGCCCCGAACGTTGACTCTTTCCAGCCCGGTAACTCGATGTATTCAGGCTGGAGCCTTTCATAGTCTTCAGCACCACATGGCGTATTATTCAATTCACCATTGACCGGGCACTGGTACTTAACAGCAATCTTAACAGTATCTAGCCCATCAAGAACGTCAAGCTTGGTCATACAAAGACCTGAAACACTATTAATGTCTACCGCACGTTTCAAGGCAACAGCATCCAGCCAACCGCAGCGACGAGGACGCCCTGTAGTAGCGCCAAATTCATTACCACGTTTAGCCAGTCCCATGCCCGTATCGTCAAATAATTCTGTTGGGAAAGGACCGCCACCAACACGAGTTGTATATGCTTTGGTAATACCCAGAACATAGTCGATGTGGCGAGGACCTACTCCTGCACCTGTCGCTACACCACCAGCTGTAGTGTTGGATGAGGTAACAAAGGGATAAGTACCGTGGTCAATGTCCAACAAGGTACCCTGTGCACCTTCAAACATTAGCTTTTGACCGTCACGACGCATGTCCGCCAAAATTGCTGGTACATCTGCGATCATTGGTTTTAACCACTTCGCATATTCTTTACACAGCGCCAACGTATGATCGAAGTCAACCGCGTCCGCTTTATAGTATTGGGTCAGAGCGAAGTTATGTAATTCCATCACTTCCCGCAACTTTTCTTCCAGACGCGCATCATCGAATAAATCTTCAACACGCAAACCACGACGAGAGACTTTGTCTTCGTAGGCTGGACCGATACCTCGGCCAGTCGTGCCAATTTTCTTTTTTTCCTGACGAGCTGCTTCACGAGCATTGTCTAACGCTACGTGGTAGGGAAGAATTAATGGGCATGCTGGGCTAATAC
The DNA here is from genome assembly GCF_001708405.1 of Kangiella sediminilitoris. NCBI lineage: Bacteria > Pseudomonadati > Pseudomonadota > Gammaproteobacteria > Kangiellales > Kangiellaceae > Kangiella > Kangiella sediminilitoris. The sequence continues at coordinate 2,070,948 of NZ_CP012418.1, forward strand.
GTAAACGCTGCTCAACTGGCACGCTACGCTCTTTCAGCATATCCATTTCTTTCTTCAGGGCATCCGGCGCCAGGACAACACCGTTGCCGATATAGCACATCACATCATCATTTAAGATGCCTGATGGAATTAAGTGGAGGACGGTTTTTTCTCCATTAATGACTAATGTATGACCCGCATTATGACCACCTTGATAACGAACTACCGCGCTCGCATGCTCAGTCAACAAATCAACAATTTTACCTTTACCTTCGTCACCCCACTGGGTGCCTAAAACAACAACACTTTGTGCCATTACTAAACTCTTTTCCTACTTTTGTAGATGAATCGTTCGTTGCCCTGTATGGACACCAAACCGCGCATTTTACCGAGAAAAACACCGAAAATCCCCCTTTTTTTATAAAAAAGGCCATTTTTTCAGCGATTCTCTTCAGCCACCTTTATCAGGGTTTGAATATCAATCATTTATCGGTAAAAACTACAGTCAACTTTAATTAACTGATGACAAATATCCAGCCCAAACCTACCATCATTAGAACTAGCCCCGTTATCCTCAACTGGCTATCCGTCTTCATGCTCATTTCCATGACTATTTTCTTCCAGGCTTTAGGCGCCAACGTTGGTATCAATCCTTCAAGAACCAGCACTAACCCCATTGCGATTAACCACTCTTCTGACATTTTTAACTCCCAATTAAAAAAGGCCAGCTAAGCTGGCCCTATTCGAGAACTATTAGTTAATTAACGCCTTTAGCGTCTTTAAAGTATTTAAAGAACTCGCTATCCGGTTTAATCACTAAAATATCATCCTTGCCTTTAAATGACTCTTTATATGCATCGAGACTTCTCAAGAAGGCATAGAAATCACGGTTTTTGTTATAAGTTTTGGCGTACATTTCAGCAACTTCTGCATCAGCTTCACCACGACGTGTTCTAGCATACTCATCTGCTTCAGCTAGTGTCTGCTTCACTTCCGCATCCGTTTCTGCTCTGATGATATTAGCCTTTTGCTGGCCTTCACTTCGAATCGCTATGGCTTTTGCTTTACGCTCAGAAATAATCTGGTTATAAACATCAGCCAACACTCGGGAAGTATAGTTAACCTTCTTCACGCGCAGATCAACAAGTTCAATACCATATTCACTAACCTTAGGGTTAACGAAACCTTTGATATCGTCCATCAGATCATCTCGCTGCTCGGAAATAGCCTCTTCCAGAGTACGTTGACCAAACTGGTTACGTAAACCGTTATCGATGAATCGCTCCAGACGGCCTTCAGCTTCATTAAAGTCACCGCCAGTTTTCAAATAAAACTGCGAAAAGTCATTAATTCGCCATTGTGCGTAGGTATCAACATCAAGGAACTCTTTGTTTTCAGTGGTGAAAACATCTGGCTGTCCATCCATTGTTTGAGTTCGAGCATCCAGCTTAATGACACTCTCAATATATGGAATCTTGAAGTGTATACCTGGAGCATAAACCGTTGGCATATTGTCAGCATCACGAGCGACTTTGCTAAATCTTAACTTTAGCGCTCTCTCCCCTTCGTCAATCACGAAAATTGAACCGGAAAGAATCAATAGAATAATGACCGTAATAATTGCTATAAAGAAGTTTTTATTTGGCATTGTTAACTCCCTTAGTATTTTTCATGATTTTATCAAGCGGGATGTACATCATGTTGTTGCCACCTTCAACGTCTATAACGACTTTAGAAGTATTGGCTAACACTTGCTCCATCATATCGATATACAAACGAGTTCGCGTGATTTCAGGTGCTGCTTCGTATTGAGGTAGTAACTGTTCAAAACGTGCAACTTCACCTTTAGCTTTACCAAGAACCTGTGAGTAGTAACCGTTAGCCAACTGCTTGATTTCTTCCGCTTTAGAAATGGCTAAAGGTAGCTCTCTATTTCTGTAAGCATCGGCTTCTTGCTCAAGTCTTTTTGCATCCTGAGACGCTCTATTCACCTCTTCGAAAGCATCATTCACTTCTTTCGGCGGCTTAGCACTCTCAAGAGTGATAGTACGTACTAACAAACCGCTGTTGTATGAGGTTAAGATTTCTGGAAGCAACGCCTGAAGCTCCGCCTGAATTTTAGCTTTGCCATCGGTAAGAATCGGATCAACATCAGAATTACCGACAACCTGTCTCAAGGCACTCTCAGAGGCCTGAATCAAGGCAGTCTTTGGGTTTTCCAGATTGAATAAATAATCTTTTGGCTTATTGACCTGATACTGAATACCAATATCAACTTCGATAATATTGATATCTTTAGTCAGCATGATTGCACTGATTCTCTCTTCACGGATTTTATCAATATTAACTTTCTTGATTTTCTGGATACCAAAAGGAAGCCAACCAAGACCGGGGTTAACCGTTCTTGAATATTCACCGAAATGAAGGATGACACCACGCTCAGCTTCTTTGACCGTATAAAAACCTTTAACGATGTAGAATATTGCGAATATTACAATGCCAATAACAAGGAAGTTCTTTCCTCCGCCATCAGAATTTTTGCCACCACCAAAAATGCCGCCTATTTTATCACCGACTTTTTTGATCAGGTCTTCCAGATCATCGTTGTTTTGATTAGGACGTTTCTTGCCCCATGGGTCTTGATTGTTATTACCCGGTTCATTCCAGGCCATATAGACTTCTCCAATGTTTATCTATGAATTCACAAGCTTAAATAAAGTATGGGCATTTAGCCCAAATCCAACCAGTCTCTTGGTTTCAGGACACTTATAGTATCATGAACTCAACACAAACTGGCTTAAATCTTTTCCTAGCTGTCGCCCCAGACGGATCCAGTCGGATTCATCTAATCGAACATCCAGAATCATGTCACCATTGTCGCCACTATCTTCGTTTTCAACAGCCTGCAGCTCGTACAGCAACCCTCGCAACCGACCTTCCTGTGGTGGTAGTTGCAACCTGGCCTGAAACTGCTTCTCCTCTGCCAGTTCTTCAAGTGCCTGCAACAACAGGTCAATACCTTGATCTTCTACCGCCGAGGTCCATACTCTTATCGGTAACCCCTCGCTGTCCCTATCTATTCGGGGCTTAGCCCCTTCGATCATATCAATTTTGTTATATACTTCCAGCGTACGTATTTTATCGGCACCAATATCTGAAAGTACTTCCATTACCTGCTCGATATTCTCGTCTCTGCGTTCACTGGCAGCATCAATAACATGAAGAAGAACGTCGGCCTCTACTGACTCTTCGAGCGTCGCTCTGAAAGCAGCAACAAGCTCATGGGGCAGATGACGTATAAAACCAACGGTATCCGCTAAAATAACATCACTTCCCTGAGGAAGAGATACTCGCCTCAAGGTTGGATCCAGTGTTGCAAAAAGCTTATCCTCAGCCAGTACTTCAGCTTCTGTCAATCTATTAAACAGTGTGGATTTTCCCGCATTCGTGTAACCAACGATTGATACCGTCTTAATATTTGCTCTTTTGCGCGAACGTCGACCCTGCTCTCGCTGTCTGCCCACTTTATCAAGACGTTTTTCAATGTATTTAATGCGGTCACGTACTAAACGTCTATCCGTTTCTAGCTGCGTCTCACCCGGACCACGCATACCAATACCACCTTTTTGCCTTTCAAGGTGAGTCCAGCCCCGTACGAGCCGAGTTGATAGGTGTCTAAGCTGCGCCAGCTCAACCTGTAACTTACCTTCAAAGGTGAAAGCCCGCTGAGCAAAAATATCCAGAATTAAGCCAATCCGGTCAATCACACGACATTTAACTACCTGCTCAATATTTCGTTCCTGAGCAGGAGATAGGTTATGGTTAAAAATAACGACATTGGCATCCGTCGCTTGTTTAGCGCTAAGGATTTCATCAATTTTGCCTTTACCAATAAAGAACTTGGGATCGGGCGTATGCCGCTTAGCTGTGATGATATCCATCACCTTCAGGCCAGCGGAGCGCACGAGCTCTACAAACTCCTGTAAATCTTCCTGGTTAGCCTCTTGATCAAAATCAATGTGTACTAGAATGGCGGACTCGCCACCACTGTGTCGGTCAAACAATCAATAACCTCAGAATAGGATACTGCTTAGAATAGAATAGTGTAATGCTACCCGCCGGAATTAGCCAGCGAGTAGCTAAAAACTCTTACTGGTGATGTCGTTGGATGTTACAGACCACCCATTGGGCCGCCGCTGTAACCGCCTCCGCTGCCGCTAGACATAGGACCGCCCATTCCTGGACCACCCATGCCACCTTGACCGCCCTGGCTGTCATTCTGTCCACCGTTCTCACCGTTATTCTGGTAATGGCCTCTGACATTCCGAATCGGCACAACGGTCGATATCGCATGCTTATAAACCATCTGGCTTACGGTATTTTTCAGCAGGATTACAAACTGATCAAACGATTCAATTTGCCCCTGAAGTTTTATGCCATTTACTAAATATATTGAAACGGGAACTTTCTCACGACGAAGTGCGTTCAAGAAAGGGTCTTGTAGTGATTGCCCTTTTGACATTGTTCTCTCCTGTTATTTATAAAATTTATCATTTCCGCATCAGTTTTTATTATTAAAACATTGACGACGAAAGCTAATATTCTTTTACTACTTCTACAAATCTTAATCGGAACTCATTCCACTTTGAAGTGTACATGATTTAATCAAGCAGATCGAGATATATCAATAAGATAGATCCTGCTCAATTCAGTTTTATTAAGTGTATCACGTCCTGATAAATCTCAGATGATGTCCTTTGAGAGTTAATCCAGTGCAGGTTAGGCCAGCTTCGTAGCCAGGTAAACTGACGCTTTGCTAATTGCCTGGTAGCGATGATACCTCTTTCAACAGCTTCCTCTAGACCCAGTTCACCCTCAAGGTACTGCCATAATTGCCGGTACCCCACCGATCTGATAGAAGGTAAATCTGCATGCAAGTCACCTCTCTGATATAGCGATTCGACCTCCTGCAAAAAGCCCTGCTCCATCATGAGTTCAAAGCGCTTATGAATGCGATGATGCAAAAACTGTCTATCCTCGGGGGCCAATGCTATTTGTGTCACCTCATAAGGAAATTCTTCTGGCTCTTGCTCCCGATGTAGCTGGCTTAATGGTTTGCCAGTGATGTAATACACCTCGAGTGCTCGTAGCGTTCGCTGCGGGTCATTTTCATGGATTCTTTGTGCCGACTCGGGGTCAACCTGTTTTAACTCCTCATGCAGATGAGCCAGACCGCCCTGCTCCAGGCGATTCTGTAATTGATTTCTAACCTCTGGTTTAGAGTCTGGCAAGTTACTCATTCCCTCAAGCAATGCCTTGTAATAAAGCATGGTGCCACCAACAAGGAGAGGTGTATTTCCATGTGCTGTAATATCTGCCATCTCAGTTAGCGCATCTTCACGAAACTGAGCCGCTGAATAGGATTCAGATGGATCGCATATATCAATCAAACGGTGTGGTGCCTGAGCCAACTCGTCAGCAGAAGGTTTAGCAGACCCAATATCCATCCCCTTGTAAATCATCGCAGAGTCGACGCTGATAATCTCGCACCGATGTTCTTTAACTAGTCGCATGGCTAAATCGGTCTTACCCGAAGCCGTTGGCCCCATCAGAAATATGGCTTTGGGTTTATTACTCATCTAAGGTCTTACTCCATCCAACCTTCTTATTGCCTTCCTGCGACATCAGCCAGCGACTAATATCATCAACATCAAGCAAGAAACAATACTCAGAGTCCTGCCAAGCATGTGGCTCAATAAGCTCAATCCAATTTTCAGAACCCGCGGGCTGCCAATACTCTTCTATTTGGCTTAATAAATTGCGTTGCAGTTCAGTAAGCCCGCATTGGTTAGTATGAGCGTCTGAAATGATTTGCTGAAGCCAGTCACCTGTTGCTACCTGCTGAACTGCAGAAGGGACTCTTCGCAGCGCAGCAGAGTATGGTCCTGTCTGATTCACATCGAAGCCTAGATTATCCAGCATTTCGATCATACTTTCTGACATCTGTTCTGAAGGCAAAGATAGACGTTCGGGTATAAGCAACGGCCGCTGTTTAACTTCGCCCTGCTTCCACTCACTGCTCAATAATTGCTTCATGTGTTCGAGCATGAAATTTTTGATATCCAATAACAACATATCTGAACCAGCCGACTGGATTAGGTACCGCTGCCCTACCACCAGATAGTCACCTGCCTTAGCAGAGGGCTTTTTAGCAAATGATTGGTAATGCCGTTCGCCCTTTTGGGCTTGATTCAGGGCTTTTGTAGATAGATTTCTGGAGTCCTGCATAACCCCAGCGGCCAATCTTGGATGATAATACTCATCCTGCGAATAATTCTCTTTTGGTTGATAGCGCCCTTTCAGCTCCTCTACCTGGCGTAACTCGCTGGCATCATAAATTTCTTCCTGTGATTGCAGATGTTCACTGACAGTTTTTGTAATAAAGTCATGGACTCTACGGGCATCAGAAAAACGAACTTCATGTTTGGTTGGGTGAACATTAACATCAACCAGCTCAGGGTCGAGTTCCAGATACAGGACATACGCAGGGACACGCCCAGTTGGCAGCAAGTCTTCATATGCCTGCCGGATGGCGTGGTTTAGGGTTCGGTCACGAACGGCACGCCCGTTAACAAATACATACTGACTTAAGTTGGAGTTTTGATGGCGCTCAGGACTAGAGATCCACCCCCACAACCTCAGATCTTCGATATCACTATCCAGGAATATTGATCCAGACAGAAAGTTATTACTTACTATGGTTCCAACACGCTGTTGCTGTTGTTCTTTGGAGTGAGCAGCAGGGATCCGCTTAGTCACTTTTCCATTATGTTTTAAGGTAAATGCCACTTCAGGCGAGGCCAGGGCGACACGCTTAATGGTTTCCTCAATATGCACATATTCGGTGCGTTCAGCACGCAGGAATTTTTGTCGTGCAGGAGTATTAAAGAATAAATCCCTGACTTCGACAATGGTGCCGTTGGGCATGGATCTTGGCTGAATGTCAACAGCCGTATCCTGTCCCTGTGCAATTGCGGACCAACCACTATCACCCTCATCTGAGGCAGTTGATTTAGAGCTTAGGGTCAGCTTCGCTACCGAGCTAATACTGGCAAGTGCCTCGCCACGGAAACCCAGGGTGTAGATAGCTTTTAAATCCTTAGTTTCCTCAATTTTACTGGTAGCGTGCCTTTCCAGAGCCAATTCCAGTTGAGAGCGCTCGATACCGTTGCCGTCATCGGTGACCCGAATAAGCCTGGCACCACCACGATCCACATCAATTTGGATACGCTTTGCTCCGGCATCAATTGAGTTCTCCAAGAGTTCTTTCACAACAGAAGACGGTCTTTCAACGACTTCCCCAGCAGCGATCTGGTTCGCTAATAAGGGAGAAAGCTTTTTAATTTGCATGAAATTTAGCTGCTTGGAATAACCAGTTTTTGGCCAATTCGTACCATATTGGAAGTCAATTTATTGGCTTGTTTTAATTTACTGACGCTGGTGTTAAATCTACGAGCGACCTTTATCAGGCTGTCGCCACGTTTAACATGATAGACGTTCTTACGATATAAATTCGCAAACTTTGTTCCATCTGGTGCATGACTCTTAAAGTAATCAATCACGCCTTCCTTCACGGCAGATGCCAGCTTGCGGCGGTAATCAGATGTTTTTAATAGACGCTCTTCCTGTGGGTTAGAAATGAACCCGGACTCAACCAGAATAGATGGAATATCCGGATTTTTCAAAACCACAAAACCTGCTTCTTCAACATGCTTTTTATGCATTTTGGGTGCTACTCGGGCCATTTCATTGTGCACTTTTTCACCCAAGGTTAAACTTGCTTGAATTGAGTGCTCCATCTGCAAATCCAAAATGACCTGAGCAACAGGTTTTTCATACACAGAAAGATCTAAATTAGTGTCCACCCCGCCCAGTAGCTCTGACTCGGTTTCCTGCTTTCTTAACCAGCGAGCCAGTTCAGAACGAGCGCCCCGGGTGGATAGAATCCAAACTGAAGCACCTCGGGCACGGCTGTTTTTGAAACTATCTGCATGGATGGATACAAAAAGATCAGCTCGATGCTGTCGCGCAATAGCTGTCCTTTTTCTCAAAGATAAATAGAAATCAGTTTCTCGGGTTAATACGGCTTTCAAGCCATTGACCGAGTTAATTTGGCGTGCCAGCTCTTTAGCTAACTCTAAGGTAATATGCTTTTCTTTCTGACCGGTAGGTCCACGAGCTCCGGGATCCTCTCCACCGTGTCCGGCATCAATTGCAACTATAATATCCCGATTGCTACTCCCATCCACAACAGGTGGTTTTATCACTTTGCGCTTTTTATCAACCAGATCGATCACCAGGCGATCACTATATTCCTGATATGGCTTCAGAGAAAAACTATTAGGTTCAGCGCTTTTGGTTAAATCCAGGACAAGCCTCAACACGCCTTCTTTAGGCGGCTTACTTTGCCGAACACGCTTCACAAGATCACTTTTTATTTCGAGCTGGCTTAGATCAACCGTAACTCTGGAATCAGGGATATCGACAACAATTCGATCAGGATTTTTAAGGACAGACAGTTCATGCTCAACAGGCGAGGTCAGGTCGAAAACCACTCGCGTTGACTCTGGAGATTGCCAAAACCTCATGCTCTTAATTACCGCTGCCTGAGCGGCAAAACCAAGCAACAAGGTTGAAGCCAGTAATAATTTAGTCAGTTGTTTTGTTATCATTGTTACGCTACTGCTAGGCTCCCTAACGATTTTTGCATAAATTAAAGCCTGTTGGCTAGTCTTTGACGGATTTTTTGAATATTAAAAAAACCATTACCTTCTTGCTTCAGAGTTAATTCAGCAACTCTCGACTCACCGTCATAATTCATTTTTATAACCAGATCCGCTTCTGGGATCATCCCAGCACCTTTATCAGGCCACTCAAAAATCAGTATAGAGTCTTGGTCCTGATACTCCCGAATGCCGATATATTCCAACTCTTCGGGATCAGCTAAACGATATAAGTCAAAATGAAATACTTTCATCCGATCCAAGTCATAAGGCTCAACCAAGGTATAGGTCGGGCTTTTAACAGCACCCTCATGGCCAAAACCCTGCAATATGCCCCGAACCAAGGTCGTTTTACCAGCTCCCAGCTCACCATATAAATATACGACCAGTGGCGCTGAAAAGTCCTTTGCTAACTCCCGCCCTAGAGCCACCGTGTCTTTTTCTCCAGCGAGAGCAAAGGTCAATCGCCCCCCCTCATTATTTTGCTCATCAAACAGTTTTATCATTTACTCTTGTTCCAACTGGTTAATTAAACGATTCAATGCACTAATAACCTCTGATGCCAGCATTCCACGATGACGTCCAGCTGCAGCGCTTTTTCCTGCTGCAAAGTGAAGCTCAGATGCCAACATCGCTGTCTCCAGGGGGTTAACACCCTGAGCCAATAGGCTACAAATCAAACCAGTTAACACATCGCCCAGGCCTGCAGTCAAAAAGGCAGCATCGGCACCCGCAGTGACATATGACTCGGTTCCATTACTGACAATAGTTGCCGCGCCCTTAAGCACACAAGTTGCTCCGTACTTTCGAGCAAGGTTTTCCGCCACTTTGATTCTATTTTGCTCTACGTAAGCTGTATCGACGCTTAACTGTGGCTCAATGCGGCCAGAAGCTAACACATCCTGCTCCTTTGCATTTAATAATCTAACTGCTTCTCCTGCGTGGGGTGTGATAATACAGTTTTTAGGTAAGGTATAAGAACCCTTGGACAACCAATAAAGCCCGTCTGCATCAATCACCACTGGAGTCTCAGAGTCTTTAAGCGCTATCATAGCCTGTTCGAATCGGCTTCGTGCTATTGCATCACGTCCGAGTCCAGGACCTATTGCTACAGCCTGAAAGCGCCCAAGCTGCTGCTCAAACCTAGACTCAATATTTTCCGATTCACTCAAGCCATACCACATCACCTCTGGGCAGTAAGCTAAAGCAGCTGACTGATTGTCGCTATCCAGCCAACAGGAAACAAGCCCGGCCCCAGTACTGATTGCACTGTTGGCGCTCAAGATAGCAGCACCACCGAGATTTTTGCCACCACCAATAACCAGTACATGTCCGGCATCAAACTTTGAACCAACCGCAGAGCGCTGTGGCAGCAAATGTTTTAGTTCAGTCAGTTTCGGCCTCCATGCCGCTGGTCTTTCGGCATACGATAGTGGCTCCTGCACGCCCAGATTTTCTAATATCAATCTTCCCTGATACTGCAGTGCAGAGTTCATTACCTGTCCAGCTTTCAATGCAACAAAACTAATCGTTATATCAGCCTGAAACACGGTAGGTTTACCATCATACTCTGCTACGCAACCTGAGTCCGCATAAACCCCCGTGGGGATATCCAGAGAAACCTTAATCGCACGAATAGCATTTATTGCCTCAATTGCTTTTCGATAGGGCTCATATAGCTCACCATTGACACCCGTACCCAATAAAGCATCGATGACAACCTCGTATTGATCATTACGTTGATTAAAGCTATCCCACTCCAATACTTCAAACCGCTGGTGCTCAGCTTTTGTATTTACCGCAGACTGTAGCGCCTGCCAGGCCTGTGCAGGGTCGCCGGAGAGCTTCTCATAGGGTTTCAATGCCAATAGAGTCACATCAAAGCCTGCTTCTAAAGCCAGCCGAGCTACCACCAGACCGTCACCAGCATTATTTCCCGCACCGGTAGCAATCAACCACTGACGTGCTTCTCCCACCTGTTTTTGAATCTGAGCAAAAGCACCTGAGCCTGCGCGCAGCATAAGCTCATAGAGATCAATCTGCTTTTGCTTAACAAAAGCAGTTTCTATAGCTTTTATACTGTCAACAAAAAATAGCGGCTGTGCAGTCATGTTTTACTCTTCATTTAAATCAATAAAATGTTCTCGGTAATAGGCACATTCAGCTATCGACTCACGAATATCGTCAAGGGCAAGGTGAGTGGCACTCTTGGTGAAACCAGGAAGTATTTTTGGCTTCCAGCGACGAGCTAATTCTTTTATGGTGCTGACGTCGATATGTCGATAATGAAAGTAGGCTTCCAGCTGTGGCATGTGCTTGACCATAAACCGTCGGTCCTGACAGATAGTATTACCACACATGGGAGATTTCCCTTCAGGAACCCACTGCTTTAAAAACTCGATGGTGAGTCTACTCGCTTCCTGCTCGTCAATGTCGCTGTCTTTCACACGCTGTGTAAGGCCTGACTTACCATGTTGCTCTACACACCACTCATTCATATTGTTTAGTGTGTCATCATCCTGATGAATAGCTAACACGGGGCCTTCTGCTAAAATATTGAGATCCTTATCGGTGACGATGGTGGCTATCTCAATGACCTTATCTATTTCTGGATCCAACCCCGTCATTTCAAGATCAACCCAAATTAAATTGTCCGCTTGTTGCGTCACAAAGCACTCCTCTTTGTTGAGTTTTGCTAAAAAAAACAATTCGTTTCGGTTATTATAGACACAATTTTAAACACATGCAGATCAAAGCAAAAAATTTTGGAGTATTTATGGAACAGTTAGCATCACAGCAATGTGTACATAACGACGACTCAAAAAAGCCACTCGAGGATGAAACCCGCGACTCGTTGCTTAAAGAGCAGCTGCCTGAGTGGAACTACGATGCTGATAAGGGCGAAGTATCTCGTAAATTCAAATTCAAAAACTATTACCATACGATGGCATTTGTTAATGCCGTGGCCTGGATAGCAAATAAGCAGGCTCACCACCCTGATCTGGAAGTCAGCTACGGACATTGTCTTGTTCGCTATACCACGCACGATGCGGGTAACAGTTTATGCCTGAATGACCTGATTTGTGCAGCACACATTGATACACTGGAAGATAACGGTAATTTCGGACCAAACTTTCAAGACTGATTAAGACTTAACAAAGGGCCAGACCTTGGGCAAAAAACATAAAAGAAAAGCTCCGACTAGAAAGAAACGTCAAAGTAACCTTTCTGGTGATAACCAGCAGACTTCTCAGGAGCTTAATTCTGAAGTGCCCGAAATGCAGGACCTGGGTCCTGCGGAAGAAGGTATTGTCATAAGCCGATTTGGTCAGCAAGTCGATATTGCTGACCAGAATTTCGAAACCATTCGCTGCTTTTTGCGGCGCTCGAACGAAGTTCCGGTAGTCGGTGATAGAGCCAAATTCAAACGTCAGGATAAATTGAAAACAGGCGTTTTAGTCGAACTGGAAGAACGTAAGTCACTACTAAAACGTCCCACGCCACACCATGGTATAAAACCGGTTGCTGCCAATATCGATCTGATTGCACTGTTGCTGGCACCCGAGCTTGGCTTTTCCGAAATGCTACTGGACCGCTATCTAGTTGCAGCCGAATCAAGCGGTATTCCGGTCTGGCTTATATTTAATAAGTGGGATTTACTGGATGAACAGGAAAAGTCTGAAATTGAAAATAGACTGCAGACATACAAAGAGATTGGTTACCCGATCTATTTCATCAGCGCCAAACATGGTGACCAAGTCGATCAGCTGGTCGAAGACCTGCGTGGCAAACAGTTATTATTAGCAGGTCAATCCGGTGTCGGAAAGTCAACGCTCATCAAATACCTGTTCCCTGGCTTAGAAGTTTCCACGGCAGATATCTCAGAAACCTCAGGGCTTGGTACCCATACCACCACAGCTTCCCGTTTGTATAAACTTGACGAAGAAACCTTCCTGGTCGACTCACCGGGAGTGAGAGAGTTCGGTCTGTGGCACCTTGAAGACAGTGATATCCAGCAGGGCTTCGTTGAGATTTATAAACTCGCCGAAAACTGCAAGTTCCGCAACTGTAAACATATAAAAGAACCCGGCTGTGCCGTTCTTGCTGCCGCTGAAAAAGGGGAAATTGCTGAGTCACGCATGAAAAATTATCATCACCTGATCCAGCATTATGATCAGCAGTTTAGTTAACAAAGGTGTTACAACCACGCTGCCTGACTTAACTCTCTAACTCTTTTTTATTTGCCAATAAGAATAATGAAATTAAGCTTATGGGGGGATAAACCCTAAAAAGAAATTAGCTACAACAGTAGGCACTAGGCTTTTAACTCTCTTCTTTGCCAAAAAGTACGCGACCAAAGTGGCAACCACTACCCATAAAAACACAAAATTAATAACAACAGTGGCGTTAAGATCCATTCAATAAGTCTCCTTAGAATAACGGCAATTTATGCTATCATCTAATCATAAATTTTCTTCAGGAGTTTATGCAAGTAAAGAAAGTACAACCTGGAATATTGAGAATAGTTATACTCCAATATTTAGGTTACAATTCAAATAATTAAGTTTAAATCAAAGATCACCATGGCCGATAAACTCAAAGTCTTACTTCAATACTTAATCCCACAGCACGGGATTTCTATCCTTATGGGGAAAGTAGCGGAAAGTAAAAATCCAACTCTTAAAAATGCTTTTGCCAAATGGTTTATTAAAAAGTACGGCATCGACATGAGCCTGGCTGAACGCGAAAATCCAGAAGACTACGAAACCTTCAATGACTTTTTTACTCGTAGCCTGAAGCCGGAATTAAGACCTATTGCTGAAGGCGATAAGGTTTTGGTCAACCCTGCTGATGGTAAAATCAGTCAACGCGGAAAAATTGAAGAAGGCTATATTTTCCAGGCAAAAGGTCATCGTTTCAGTGCGAAAACGTTGCTCGGCGGCGATGCTGAGTTAGCCAGACCATTTGAAAATGGTGACTTTGCGACGATTTATTTATCCCCAAAAGATTATCATCGTGTACATATGCCGATCAGCGGTAAGCTGACTAAAATGATCCATGTCCCAGGCAAGTTATTCAGCGTTAACCCTCTTACCGCCCGCAATGTTCCCAATCTGTTTGCTCGTAACGAACGCGTCGTCGCAATGTTTGATACCGAAATCGGCTCAGTTGCTATGGTGCTGGTTGGTGCAACCATCGTTGGCAGTATTGAAACCGTATGGGAAGGCACCATAACTCCACCTACTCGCGACGATGTTAAGGTCTGGGATTATCAGGGTAAGGATATTCGTCTTGAAAAAGGTGACGAGATGGGTCGATTCAAACTAGGCTCTACGGTCGTTCTATTATTCCCGGAAAACACGGTCAAGTGGGAAAAACAGATGAAAGCTAATGCCACCACAGTAATGGGTACCCCCTTAGCTTTAACAAATTAAGTAACTCAATATATAAACTTAAAACACCACGTCTCAAAAAAAGGGCAAGGGACAAGTGTCGCCTTGCCTTCCTCAAAATAATCTGCCATTCTTTAGTCAAACAATTGATAATTAAAACATTTGGAGACTAGTATGTCGGTAGCCCCTGCAACCACAAAATACCCTTTAACCATGCGCTTGCTGCACTGGCTTATCGGTATTTTAATCCTAGGAATGATTGCCTCAGGCTGGTATATGCATGGATTGCCCGATGAAGAACCACTAAAAGAAGAGCTTTACAGCCTACACAAATCCTTTGGCATTACACTATTGCCGCTAATTCTTATTCGTCTTTTGGTGAGACTTTCCAGTCCCATTCCCGAGCTTCCACCACAAATGTCCTGGTGGGAAAAAGTTCTTTCCAAGCTTACTCATTTTTTACTATACCTTCTAATGTTCTCGATTCCCTTATCTGGAATTATAATGATGGACTACCTGGGAATCTTCCCTCTAGAGTGGTTCGGTGTTTTCACCATGCCGGATTTAATCCCAGATGATATGGATATGTTTGAACAACTAGGGGAAGTTCACGAGATTCTTGCTTATTCGCTGCTGGGGCTAATTCTGTTGCATATCCTTGGTGCTTTAAAGCATAGATTTATGGACAAGGGTAAAGACACCGATGTACTGAAGCGTATGATTTAATTTAAAAAGCCCTGCATAATGCAGGGCTTTTTTGATGGGCTAGAAAATTTTTACAATCATTCCGGAGGCATCATCCAGAGCTACATTATCATTATCCAAATCCAGCACATTACGTAAGAAACGTCTTTTATCATCATGCTCCTGGATATCCTTGCTCAATGTTCCCATTAATAGATTAGCAGTTACAGGCAACATTTGTTTCATTACTCCCAGATCAAAACCTGTTTTATTCGTAACATATCTCGCCACTTCTCTGCTCTTATCCTTGGTCTTGATGATATGGCCCAAAATAGAATTACCATTATCAATAGCCTTTTCCTCAGTAATTTCCGCCGGCCTTTCTATATACTGTTCATTCCCGTCATCCAGCAATGCCCTCATAACCGCTTCAAACTCGTCCTGAAGCTGGCAGTTGTGTCTAAGACCATGGATAAGTAGTGGCAAAAAATATCTGAATACCTTATCGGACTCATCTTGTTCCAGGTTATATTCCGCTCCAATATGTTTAATAACGTCCTTATTTTGCTCACCAAGCACTCTCTCAAGAAGATCTTGCATCGCTAACCCCTCGTTATTTATCCTTACACTACATTAGAATATACTCCTTGTATGAAAATCAGGCAAAACTGATATTCATACACTCTCTTTATTTTTTATAGTGAGAAATCTATGACATCAAGAATGGATCACTTCCGCCAACAGGTCTACTATTGGGTTAAAAAAATCCCCAAAGGGAAGGTAACCAGTTATGGTGCTATAGCCAAGCTCGCAGGATTCCCTCGCCATGCCAGGCATGTTAGTAAAGCCTTAGGCTCAGCTCCTGATCGTAAATCTCTACCCTGGCAGAGAGTTATCGGTGCTGATGGAAAAATAGCATTCCATCCTGATAGTGATCACTACGCCTTACAGCAGACGTTATTACAAAAAGAAGGAATTAGAGTGATTAATGGAAAGGTAGATATGAAGCGCTTTAGCTGGGAGAGCCCTTTACAGCAGTCTGAGCATCAAACGGAAAACAATATGCGGGCAGAGGAATTCTTTAGATAGAGTCTCCTACCCGAGAAGCCCTTCTCTCTTTTCCTGTAAAGCCCGACAGTCCAGACAAAGCTCCGTATCCGGTGCGATATCTAAGCGCTCAGGAGCTATGGTTTCCCCACACTCAAGGCAAAAACCATAGTCGCCAGACGCGACTCTTTTTAGCGCATTACGCACTGCTAGCAGATGCTTCTGATCTCGAACATGAGAGGCATTTACCATAGCCTGCTGCTGCATTGCGTCTCCACGAGACACACGTCCCTGCCGTGCTTGATCGAGTTCAACAGCCTGACCCGCTTCTGAAGTTAGACCTAAATAGTCCATCAACTCCGTTTCGAGCTGATGTAACTTTTCAGTATAATGTCTTAACTGCTTTTTATTCATTTCTGCTAATGTAAGTGACTTAAATGAGACACCTCATCAAACTTTTGGATTGCTCGGATAAGTCTCTCTGCATCCTCTGTTTCTTTAAATGCTTCTTCTGCTATTGGTGCAATCTGAGCCGGTCCCGGTGGCAACTCTTCACGTTCGACAATATTTCGCATACGAGGCAAAAAAACAAATTGTAACCACTGCTCAAGCCTTAGGGTATCAACACAAAAAGGCATATCGCTTTCCAATGCGTCCTGTCCGGGATGCTGACTCGACCAAAGGTCAAGTTCTATCAACCTCTTCTCAATAGTCTCGAAAACAATCAGATATTGCTCAAACCAATCAACTTGTTTCATTGCTTACTCTCAAATTACAGATTCATTGATAATTTTACCTTATTTCGGGTCGAATTTCAGACAAGCCCCCTATAAAAAAGCCCGCTCAAGGCGGGCTCAACATCAGCTTTCGCTGTTTAGAAGTTTAACTTCAAACCCACTTTTGCTGTTCTTGGCTTATCAGGACGAGCACCGTATGGCTCACGAGCTACTATGGTATCCTCATCAGTCACGTTTTCTATAGTAGCAAAGAACGTAACAGCATCATTTACCTGATACTCCGCTGCTAAATCGACAAGCGTACGCTCTTCCGTTTTCTGAAACTGCCCACAGGCCGGTTTAGTACATAACTCGTCCATATAGTTGATACTCGCCAAAAGACTCCATGTCTGATTATCGTAACCAAGCATTAACTGCGCCTGATTTTCGGGGATATAAGGAATTGGCTGACCTGTTTCTACAGTGCCCCAGACGTTACTATCAAAAGAACTTCCAAATTCAGTTTCAGTAAACGTATAACTGAATCGTGCTGGCCAGTTCTCTGCAAACTCACCGCTTACCAGCAACTCAACACCTTTAACCTCAGCTTCCCCACCATTAAATTTATCGCCTTCATTATTAATGTCACAACCACTGTTAGCCAGGGTACACTCGCCTAGCAAATTGTCATAGTCACTAAAGAAAGCTATCAACTCACTGTTGTACTGAGAGCCACTAAAGCGTAGACCCATCTCATAATTCCAGCTTTCTTCAGGCTGATCATCAGCACTACTTCCTGGAGGAGCAAAACCTTTGTTAACACCAAATAATACGCTGGTCGTGTCATTGATTGACCATAGCGCTCCAAAACCTGGTAACACCTCTGATACAGTATTAGTACGGACACTAGGCTGTGCCTCTCGATCAGGAGCGGAACTCCAGTCTTCACGTTTAAGTTCAACGTCTTCATAGCGGACACCAGGAGTGAATATCCAGTCTCCCCATGAAACAGTATCAATCAAATAGTAGGAGTTCGCTTCAGCTGAGTCGATGCGGTTACCGGCATCTCCCCAAATTCCGGCTTCTGACAGAACCAACTGACCATTCTCCTGAGTAAAGTAGCTTCGACGCTGGAAACGATCTGCATCATCTTCATGAGCACGCAGTCCCAACTTGAGGTCATGCTCCGCTCCACCAGTAGTAAAGTTCCAATCCAGCCGAGCCTGTACACCTCGATTCATGTAAGAGCGATTACCATCAACTTTGTCAATTAAGTCACTCCCACTGTCAGCACCATCTAAAATAGACTGGTAATAGTTAGCCAGAGCACTGCCAGGATTAGTGTTTATTTCACCAATAACTGATGACCAGCTAACGCTGTTATAAGTCCCCGGGGTGGCGCTATCTTCGATATAAAATTTTCCAGTTTTATACCAGTTTCGAGCGAAATCGTTATCGTAGGCAGTAACATGCAGATCTAAGCTTTCCGTTAGGTCCGCATAATAACTCACTACCAATTGCTCATGTTTGCCCTGAAATTGGTCACCGGCAGAAATACCGTACATTCGATAAGGGTCAACTCCAAAGTCAGCATCTGTTAAACCAACGTAGGACTGATCGGACACTTCTGACGAATTTTGTAGTTTTATATCTAGTTGCTGATATACGCTAGCGTCTGAGTCAGTGTTAAAACGTAACTTTACAACCTGATCGCGCTTTTCGAAGCCAGTATCCTGGCCAATGCGGTCAATAACCTTAAAGCCATCGGTTTGATGATCATTAAGCTCAACTAAATAGCCGAAGTTCTCGAAGCTGTCTCCATAATAAAAATAGCCGTGAAGCTCCTCATGCTGACCTTTTTCAAGTTTCAGCTGTCCCTGCCCTTCTATTGGAATTTGTCTAGAGATCAAGTTTACTGCACCACCTACAGTAAAAGGACCATACTGAATACTTGCAGGGCCTTTAAGAACCTCTATACCTGTAATTCGATCAAAAGTAGGGAAGTAATATGCAGAGGAAGCTGCGTAGGGAGCAGGAGCGATAAGTACACCATCTTCCATAAGACTGACCCGTCCCGTTCTGCTAGTACCTGTACCCCGTAGCCCAATATTTGGTCTCAAACCCAGACCATCTTCTAGCTGAATATACACACCTGGTACCTGTCGCATGGCGCGATTCACATCACTATATTTGAATTCTTCTAAATCTTCTTCGGTCACAACGTGAGCAGAGCCCGCCACTTTAAGCGTGTTTGAGCTATTGCCAATGATAGTGATAGTTTCGATATCATCACTTGCTTGCTCCTCAGCTAACGCTGATGTTGCAGTAAGTCCTAAAACCGTGGCAGCAGCAACGGTATTTAAAAGAAATGGAGTTTTCATCAATAGTTCCTAACTTTATAAATTGATTACAGGCAGGATTATAAATCTAAATGATAATGATTACCATCCATGTTTGCAGTTTTAAGATCCTTTTTTGAGTATCTTACGTTGTATAGCCCAAAGATAGATACTCAGCGCCCGTGATGTCATTGATACCCCACCTAGATTTGGTAAATTGGTCTGGTTATGGTCTTACACCAGGTGCCCTAAAGACAGCTCAAGGCAGCTGTTATTCTGCTAACACTTATGGCTGTTGCGGTTGTTGCCTATTTCAAAGCTACTTATAATGTAGGCCTTTAACAAATAGGAGAATCCATGAAAGCCTTTATCCTGATTATTATTAGCTTAGGTGCATTGTTGATAAGTGCTTGTGATTCGCAACCAGAAGAGCAGACCGCGCTGAGTGACTATAAACAACAGCAGCTTGATAAAGCAAAGAAAGTCGAGCAGGAAATGAATAAGCGTATCGAGAATATAGACCAACAACTAGATCAATCTACAACTCAAGAAGACGACGATACACAATAAATGAAACGCTCAAATCTAATCACTGCTGCTGGAGCCACAAGACTTCGCAATGAGCTGGCTCATTTATGGAAAAATCTTCGCCCGGAAGTAACCCGCGCTATTAATGCCGCTGCCGCTGAGGGTGATCGCAGTGAAAATGCCGAATATATATATCGAAAAAAACAATTACGAGAAATTGATCGCAGAATCCGCTATTTACAAAAACGTACGGCTGAAATGAAGGTTATTGAGCATCGTCCTGTAGACCAGAGCAAAATATATTTTGGCGCTGTCGTTACGCTAATAGATGAACGGAACGACGAAACCGTCTACCGAATTGTTGGTTCAGATGAGTTTGACTACAAAGCAGAATATATTAGCGTTGATTCTCCCATGGCAAGAGCGCTTCTGGGTAAAGGTCTTGATGATGAGGTTACTGTTAAATTGCCGGAAGAATCAAAGCAGTTCTGGATTTCAGAAATAGAGTATCCGGATCCCAACCAGGAATAATACTAAAATCTATAACTAAAACTCAGTGAACCAAACCGGCCGTTAACATCGTTTTCTTCAAAAGTAGAGCCTATCTCAGCAATTGAAAAAAGCAATCCCCATTGATCCCAATTCCAGACAGCACCGGCTGAAACCACAAACTGTTCATGCTTCAAAGTAACCGAGTGACTACTTTGGAATGTATTACCATCGACGAAAATGTCATTGAAAACATAACTTGCCTGTGCCGCCAGGAACATATAAAAATGGTCGTCCTCAGCCCCAGCTAATGGGTTGATATCTCTACCGGGGAGAATACTTACGGAAGGAAAGGTTTCTTCTAAACCGGATCCGACGCGAATCATTGCTGATCCAGCAACATCAGAGGTGAATGTTCCTACACTACCACTTGCAAACGTTAAAAAGTCAGCGCCAACACCGTTACTGGGTGTAATGTCAAAACGCCAGCTTCTCTGCCCTGCCACACTAAAAACTAACTCGTTACGCAACTGATTATCCCAGCCCCTGGGCTCATCTGAGCTGGTGATATCATGAACTAACTTCTGAGTTTTTTCGGCTAGAGAGGCAGGACCAACAACGCCTGTAATAACATAAAACTGATCGGCTATGTCACTGTCCCAGGAATACAAAGTTCCTTGCCAGCCAAGCATGCCGGCATACGGAAGATCATTCTCAATCAACACATCCGTTTTGATATTTTCAGGAGTCTGCATGGCCTGAAAGACACTATAACTGACAGCTTTTTTTCGGGAATCATCGACATCAATCAAGGTCAAGTCCGCGAGACTAACCATCCACTCTGGGGCGCTGCTATCAGCATAGTCATCGTAAGGACCGTATCCCCAGCTGTAGCCAATACCGTTAGTGTAGCCACCATCTTTTCCGGCAAATAAATCATTTTCAATAGTTAATGTGCCAAAAGACCCCACATCCTGTTCTCCTGGGTCACGAAAGGTTGCAGCCTGAGAAGTAGGAAGCAGAAAGGAAGAAACAATTGTAATGACGCTGAACGCTACTAAAAAGCGCATAGAAAACCCTTAAAATTTATTCCTTGCCGAACCGCGCCCTGATCTGTTGCTTAACGGTTTCGACAACTTGTTGGGTATTAGTGGAGCCTTTAACCCCAGATTTCAACACATCTTCAACAATATCTGCTACATCATCCACGGTTACAGTCTTTTTTTGCTCAAATGAGTCATGATGAAACAAATTGATATGCTCATCACTCCGACGTCCCCACTTCATCAACCGCTCCCAGTAAACCCTATCCTCGGAGTTACTTTTCAGGTCTAAAATATAACAAATCAGTGCGACTGGCATTAGCGCAAAATCACGTACTGCATCACACCATAACTTAACCTGCAGCAGCAATAGATCTCGAGTTTTTCCCCAAGAACCTGATGTCACTTTGTTCTGAACAATTAATGGTTTATCCGTATTCCTCATATTCATCCATCATCACATTGTTTTATTATAAATTTCGCGGTTCAACTGCTTATGATGCTCATTCTTTTTAAGCAGGACGTAAACCGAACCCAAGCCGCCATGGCGTTGCTGTGCGCTATGGAAAGCCATCGCCAACTCATGCTGTTTTAGCCAATGATTAACATGGCTTTTTAAAACTGCCTGCGGAATGCTTCGCTCACCCTTACCGTGGGTAATCAATATAGTTCGCTTGCCTCTTTTTACACAGGCGTTGATAAAGTAGAAGACTTCGTCACGGGCTTCTTTCACGGTTAAACGATGCAAGTCCGTATGCGCATCAATTTCATATTTCCCTAGACGTAATTTTTTATAGACGCCCTCCTGCACTCCATCTTTTTTATATTCTAACCAGTCATTCGGCTCGACGGGTTCGACAAAATCGGTCGTCAAGTAATTGGGATCATGGTTAGGCTTACGCCCGAGTGCCGCTTCCTGTCTAGCCATTTGTGAAAGTGTCGGCTCTTTTTTAGCCACGTGCAGATTAACCTGGTCATTCTTAATTGGTTTGACGCCCTTAAGTTCTTTCTTAAATAAGTCAAAATCATCTTGTGACATAATAAATCTACACCTAACTGCTAATCGTTATGCAAAGCGTCTTTCATCGCCTCTAATTCTTCCCACCTCTCAAAACGCTGCTCAAGGCTGGCTTCAAGCTGTGCGAGCTGACTGTTTACTTCTGCTATATCGTCACTGGGCTGTTGATAAAACTCAGGAGATGCCATCTTAGCCTGTAATTGCTCAATATCATCCTCAAGCTGAGCGATATCCGCAGGTAACTGATCCAGCTCCCGCTGGTCTTTATAACTTAGTTTAGCAGATTTTTTCCTAGGTTTAGGCTTTGACTCGCTTTTGCTACCAGTCTTGCTCGATGCGGATCCAGCTCCCCTGGACTGGGGCCGTTGCCGCAACCAGTCATCATAGCCACCGATATATTCCCTAACCTTGCCTTCACCCTCAAAAACGATCGTACTGGTTACCACATTATTTATGAAGTCACGGTCATGAGAAACCAGCAGCATAGTTCCTTCGTAACCAGCCAGCATATCCTCGAGCAACTCCAGAGTTTCGATATCCAGATCATTTGTAGGCTCATCCAGGATCAGCAGATTTGAAGGCTTGGCCAGGATTTTCGCCAGCAATAACCGGTTACGCTCACCACCAGACAATGCCGTTATCGGCGCCCGAGCTCTTTCGGGAGTAAACAAGAAGTCTTGCAAATAACTGATGACATGACGCGGCTTACCATTAATAGTCATCATATCTTTCCCGTCAGATACGTTATCCATTGCCGAAAGTGACTCATCCAGTTGCGCCCTATGCTGATCAAAATACGCCACTTCCAGCTTAGTACCGAGCTTTACGGCTCCTTTGTCTGGCTCCTCTTCACCCAGCAACATCTTAATCAGGGTAGATTTACCGCAACCATTCGGCCCAACAATACCAATTTTGTCTCCGCGCATGATTAGGGTAGAAAAGTCATCGACTAAAACTCTCTGCTGGTAGCTTTTATGCAGACTCGTTGCCTCAATCACTTTCTTGCCTGACATTTCGGCTATTTGCGCCTTCATATCAACGTTACCGATTAAATTACGTCGTTCAGCACGTTCCTTGCGAGCTGCCTGAAGGCGTCTCACCCGCCCCTCATTACGGGTACGTCGAGCTTTAATGCCTTGACGAATCCATGCTTCTTCCTGCGCTAGTTTTTTATCAAACTCCTGATTTTGCTTTTCCTCTGCAGCCAGGCGCTCCTCTTTTCTGCGCAAATAATTGTCGTAATCACCGGGCCATGAGGTTAGCTGTCCACGGTCAATTTCTACAATTCGGGTAGCCAGACTTTTTAAGAAGCGTCTATCGTGAGTAATAAACAGGATACTGCCAGTATAGGCTTTCAAAAAACCTTCTAACCATTCGATAGAATCAATATCCAGGTGGTTGGTTGGCTCATCAAGTAACAATATATCAGGCTGTTCGACCAGAGCCTGCGCCAATAATACCCGGCGCTTCATACCGCCCGAAAGTTCCTCAAAGCTTGCCTCTGAACTAAGCCCAAGACGATCGACAACGGATTGTACTCTCTGATCCATGGCCCAACCATCTTCAGCTTCAATCTTTTGCTGAACACGAGCAAGTTTCTCTAATGACTTTTCGTCGGTATTAACACTTAATTGATGAAACTGCTGAAGCAGCTCGCCTACCTGTCCTAAACCGGAAGAAATCACCTGAAAGACAGTGCCTTTGGTTCCGTGAGGAACCTCCTGCGTAAGTTTGGCGACTTTAATCCCTTCCTGAAATCGCAGCCCACCATCTTCAGGTGTGATTTCCTGATTTATCACTTTTAGTAGCGTTGATTTGCCGACTCCATTTCGACCAATGATGCAAACCCTTTCGCCGGGTTCGATAACAAAATCAACCTTATCCAGTAATGGCGCACCACCATAACTGACTTCAACTTGTTGTAAGGTAACTAAAGGCATTACACTGTATGATTAACGTTTTGACCTATTTTAACTGAAAACAATGAGCATGGCTTGCCCTCTTTGCACCAATAAGAAAACAGAGTTTTACTGCCAGGATAAACAACGCAACTACCATCAGTGTCCTCAATGCCAGCTGGTTTTTGTTCCTCCCCAACACCACCTCGATCATGATGCTGAGAAGAAAGTGTATGATCTCCACCAGAACTCTCCCCGGGACACTGGCTACCGACAATTTCTCAATAAACTCTTAAAGCCCTTAGCCAGGAAATTACCCATTGAAGCGAAGGGGCTGGACTTTGGTTGCGGTCCGGGCCCCACCATCAAGCCTATGATGGAAGAACTCGGCTACCAAGTCAGCAACTACGATATCTACTATGCTAAAAACTCGCAGGCACTCAAAAAGACATACGACTTTATAACCTGTACCGAAGCGATAGAGCACTTCGTAACCCCAAGAAAGGAACTATTGCTTCTCCATTCTCTTTTGAGGGCTGGAGGTTATATGGGAATCATGACTAAACGAGTTACCACTAAAGAAGCCTTCGAAAAATGGCACTATAAAAATGACCCAACTCACATCTGCTTTTTTTCTGAACACACTTTCCGCTGGATTGGTAAGTGGCTTGGTTACTCAGTGGATTTCCCCGGAAACGATACTGTCATCATGCAAAAACTGTAGCCAAAATCACAAAAGGCGACACAGGCCGCCTTTTGTTTATTGAAGCAGATGACTACTTCTTGTGAATACTGATATCGCCGTTAACCGTATCAAACTTCAATGAAGCGCCGCCTGACTTATACTCACCGTTCATGTCAGCACCAACAAATTCACCTTCATCAACTTCGATATCAAAGTCGTTCGACAGGTCTCCATTGACTGTATCAGAGCTTAACTCAAAGCCGTCATTCTCAGGCAAGTAAATATCAATATCACCATTGACGCTGTCGCCCTTGATTCGTGCTGAGCGGCTTAACGTATCCACGACAACTTCAACGTCACCATTTACAGTACCAAACTTCACGTCCTGCGCAGTATTTTTGATAACAATTTTACCATTCACTGTC
This sequence comes from Kangiella sediminilitoris, assembly GCF_001708405.1. Taxonomy (NCBI): domain Bacteria; kingdom Pseudomonadati; phylum Pseudomonadota; class Gammaproteobacteria; order Kangiellales; family Kangiellaceae; genus Kangiella; species Kangiella sediminilitoris. Next base: position 2,095,975 of record NZ_CP012418.1, read on the forward strand.
TCGGCTTTAATTTCTCCAGAAACATCTTCAATTTCAATATTGCCATTAACCGACTCAATAGAATCCAATGTCACACCATGAGGCACCTTTAAAGTAAAAGATACTTCACCAGAGCTTCCTCCCCAGCTCATAAAACCACCGGAATCAATATCAACCTCGACATCAAAATCGTCTTCACTGTGTTCAATCTCAACCTTAATATTGTCCAGGTCGTCTTCATCATCAGCAGTAATAGTATACTCCAGCAGGATTTCTTCCTTATCCCAGCCGGTCACTTCAATATTCCCGTTGATGTTATCCAGATTAATACTACCGTTTTCTGAGAAATCATAAGTTTCTGAGAATGACTTTGACTCATCAGCCGTTACTGCTAACGAAGAAAGCCCCAAGGCTATCATTGAAACCGTTCCCAACCATTTCTTAACTGTTTTCATAATTTACCTCTATGTTTACGACCATTTACTCTTTTGATGCAAATGGTTGCGAAAGGGTTTAATTATCTTTTTTGCGTTTAAAAATATCACCGAGCTTATCTTCCAGCTCTTCCTTGGCTTTATCCTCCAGCTCCTTCTTCTTTTCATCGACCTTATCCTGATACTGGGCTTTTAAAAGCGCCTCAATATCAATACTGGCACTGGGTTCAGCCCAGGTACCTTTCAGCTCAAAAGGCAAAGCTTTAGCCTTAAGCTTAGGATACTTGTTTTCCATAGCTTCTTTTAGACGCCCTTTTAACATTAACTGGAATTTGCCTGAAACTGTCTCTTTATTAGCATCGGTTGAGGCTTTCCCCACCAAATCAAACAGAGGAGAATTCAAGTTAAAGTCAGGAAGCTCAATCAAACCTTTGTTAGCTCGAATACTGCTGCTGAGATTAGCAAAGGAGGTTTTGCCGCTATAGTTTTCTTTGTTTAAGGCCTGTAAGGTCAAACCTGTTTCTATTAACTTAGCTACATCAATGCCATTGAAGGAGCCATCTGATAACTCAAGCTTACCTGTACCATTTAAGTTTTGAAGCATTTGCTTAACACCGGCACCTTGAGTTTTCATATCTAAATCCAGCTCGCCGAGGCCACTTAGCTTTTCTACTTCAAAAAATGCTGCCAATAAGTCACCAATTTGAATACTTTCAAACTGAGGCTGCACTGCCAGGGCTAAGGGATTAGCAGCGAAGTTAACACTAGCTACAGTTTCAACGTGGCCCTGGAAGGCGTTAGCTTTGAATGGGTTCAGAATCAGCTTTGCCCCCTGATTACTTAGGTTCGCCGAGACATCGGTAAAGGTCGCATTTTTAAGCACAAACTCCTTCACATCTAACTGTCCTTTTATACGAGCGCCCTTAAGGAAGTTTGCTACAGGTGATAAATCCATGTCTTGGGATGATTTGGCTTGCTTTGGGGTGCCGGTTGATGCCATTAATCCGGCCAGCTCAATTCGGTTTGCACTGAGCGTTGCGTTCAGTTCGGTTAAATCACCAAAAGCTGATTTTAAATCGAGGTTAACAGGTTGTCCGTTAAGCTTTAGCACACCCTTATGATTTAGCCTGGTGGCATCATTATCCAGTTGCATGTCCAGGTCGCCATTTAAGGAAATCGAGCGGAACTGTTCACTGACCCCTTCAAGTTCAGTTGTTAAAGTATCTATTTTGATTTGTTTAAAATCAGATCCAACCCAAAGATTACCGGTTAACCCCCACTTCGACTGTTTCCCGTCTGCAGTCAAAGAGCCCTCTGCAGATATAGGAGTGCTTACTTCTGGCTTAAAATTTTGAACCTCAAATTGTTTGAGCTGGAAGCTCTGGGATAGTCTGCTTTCATCAAACTGATTAAATGTTACATCCGTTAAAGATAGACTTTCCAGACTGAGCTGTTTCGTAGCGGACTTCTCTGAACCGCTTTCTTCCGCCTGCGCGCCCTTATTGCCCTGAGCATCCATCATTGCTTTAAAATTTGAGCGGCCCGAAGAGTCAGTTATCATGTTCACTTCGGTTCCAGATAAAGTCACAGAGCCCACCTCTATATCTCCCGATATTAAAGGCAAAAGTTTAATACTGGCTGCGACATCATCAATCGTGAGTAATGGTTTATCACTTTTAAAGTTCGCTGGCTGGGATAAGGAAACACCGCCTGTTTCAATCTGCAACCAAGGAAAGAAACCAAGACTTAGCTCTTGGCTGATAGCCAAATCTGCTGTTGTGCTTTGTTTCACCTGCTTCACCAGCTGCTTCTTAATGTCTTCGCTATCAAAGACAAAGAAAGCAATAATGCCCAAAATTAAAATGAGCGTGATGAAGGTTCCGACAATACCTAAGATCCATTTAAATAGTTTTTTCATAATCAGCCACAATATCAATGAGTTGGAATGTTCTTTCTTAGATTAACTCCGAACGAGGAAGGTTCCAACCTACTTTGTCACTTTTTATTTGAACTATTTGTAAAAACTGTGGACTAAAGAAGTGAAAGGTAAAAAATTCTTTGTTGTGTAATTAACGAGTAGATATTTATAAGGAACATTGGTAGTTATCAAAAGTTGTTAGTCAATCAAAAAAGGCCAACGTAGAGTTGGCCTTTTTTTTGCTGATTAAAGCTATTTATCACTCCATGAATCACGTAATGTAACCGTACGATTGTACACCAGCTTATCAGCTGAATGTTCATAGCGGTCTGCCGTGAAATAACCTTCACGCTCAAACTGGAAACACGTTTCTGGCTTCGCATCAGCCAAGCTTGGCTCAACCATAGCCTTAATCACCTTCAATGATTCAGGGTTTAGTGCATCATGAAAGTCATCCATTGCCCCAGGGTTAGGTACATTGAACAATCTATCGTACAAACGAACCGTTGCTTCTTTTGCATATTTTGCAGATACCCAGTGAATCACACCACGCACCTTTCTACCCTCTGGATTTTTGCCCAGAGTGTCTGGATCATACGTGCAATGAAGCTCCTTAACCTCGCCATTTTCATCTAGCACGGCATCATTTGCTTTAATGACATAAGCGTTGCGTAAACGAACTTCACCGTCTTTAACTAAGCGCTTATATTTCTTGTTAGCACTTTCACGATAATCCGCACGATCGATATACAGTTCACGGGTGAATGGTAAATCACGAGTTCCCATATCTTCAATCTTGGGATGATTCATACCCTGTAGAGTTTCTTCTTTATCTTCAGGGTAGTTCGTAATAATCACCTTTATTGGATCAAGTACCGCCATACGACGCTCAGTAGTGTCGTTGAGATCATTCCTCGCAGCATCCTCCAAAAGGATCATATCTGTCACGCTGTTAACCTTACTAATTCCAACCGCGGCACAGAAGTCACGGATGGACTTAGGTGTAAATCCTCGGCGACGCATGCCTGCGATAGTTGGCATTCGAGGATCATCCCACCCATCAACCTTTCCACTCTCAACCAACTGAGTCAGCTTACGCTTCGAAGTAATGGTGTAAGCCAAGTTTAAGCGTGAAAACTCAATTTGCTGCGGGTGGCATGGTGCACTTATGTTGTCCAGTACCCAGTCATACAGTGGACGGTTAACTTCGAATTCCAAAGTACATAATGAGTGAGTAATTCCTTCCAGTGAATCCGAAATACAGTGCGTAAAGTCATACATTGGATAAATGCACCACTTATCACCAGTACGGATATGGTGCAGTCGGCGAATACGGTATAAAACCGGATCACGCATCAGCATATTCGGGTGAGACATATCAATTTTAGCGCGCAGAACCATTTGTCCGTCTGGGTATTCCCCGGCCTTCATTTTACGGAACTGCTCCAGGCTCTCTTCGGCAGGACGGTCGCGATACGGACTTTCCTTGCCGGGTTCCTGGAAATTACCACGGTTTTTAGCAATATCTTCAGCAGGTTGCTCATCAACGTAGGCTTTGCCCTTTTCGATCAATTCCTCAGCAAAGTTATATAAATCATCAAAATAATCCGACGCGTGATGAACGTCGCCTTCCCACTCAAAACCAAGCCATGACACATCCTCCTGGATAGAACGTGCGAACTCCTCACTTTCTTTTTCAGGGTTGGTGTCATCAAATCGTAAGTTACAGGGTGCCTGATAATCTTCAGCTATCCCAAAGTTTAGGCAAATTGATTTTGCATGTCCCACATGTAAGTAGCCATTTGGCTCCGGTGGAAATCGCGTATGAACTTTGCCGTCATTTTTCCCCTCCGCAATATCTTTATTTATGATATTGCGGATAAAATTAGTCGGTGTTGAGTTTTCAGTGGTGTTATCCGTTGATTTTGTCTCAGACATGTTGAAGTTGCTCACACATTGCTCAAAGTTATTGATACCGAGCCTTCGGCTCAGGCATGATTCAGTCTAATGCCGTTATAAAGGTGACTGAATTTGTCACAAGAGAGTGATTTTAACGAGAAAAACCAGTGAATGCGATAGCTTTTAGTCCAAAACTCGCGCTATAGCTAAAAAAATACGGGCGTGGTTACTCAGCGCAGCGATAAAGTTATTTTATTGACCATTTGAGTTAGCAGGCGACGCTCAGCAGTTACCGCAGCATCGTAAGAATTATCAGCCAGAACCTGCGTTAAAACATAAGACCTAATGTTTGAGTTTCCACTTTTATCAGTCATGGTTACTGTCGCGTGCAAATAGGCTTTACTCTCATCAAAACTGGCATCCAGCCTTTTAATATCAACTGAAAGAGAAACATCAATTTTATCTGAACGACGCCATGGGTACTCAAAGACATCCGCAGTATTCAATTGCGCAGAGAGTTCGTATTGTAGCGCAGTGATTATTTGTCCTCTTAAATCCGAAGCCCATCGTTCGAACTCTGCAAATTGCATCTTGCTTCCATCGGTACGAATAGCAATTTGAGGTTTCTGTAGGTAGTCAGCAATGGTTACCGGGCCTAAACCAATTCTGATTTCATTACCCAAGTTTTCGGATGGCATTGGATTTTGTAGTAAATAAAAATTGGAGTCAGGCGAACGGGTCGAACAGCCACTTATGCTCCATACCAGACACAGGGTTATGAGAGACAGTAATATTTTCATTGTTCATCCTTACCGTATATTAAGACTTCTGGGTGTCGCTCAATGTAGTCGGTTAAAACGCGTATAGAGTGTGCAGCCTTAGAAAGCTCCTGCAGGGTCTGGTTTAGCTGATACTGCAGCTCTGAGTCAGACCCATAAGAGTGATTCATAGAGCGTACCAAGTTTTGTGTATCAACCAAAACTTTTTCAAGCCCGTCAAAACTCGACTGAACACTGCCAATCATTCCCGGAAGTTGCTGGTTGAGCTGTTTAGCAAGTAACTCATACTCATCCATAGTTTGCTTGAACTCCTTCGCTACCGGCTTAATTTCCTGATTAAATACTTCAGCTGCCTGACGGTATTCATCAAGTGTTCCGTTAAGTTGCTCCAGGCTGGCCTGCAAATCGGTCTCATTGACAAGTCTATTGGCATTCTCAAGGAGCTGATTCATATTGTTAGCGATGTCAGCCAGGGGCAACTTAGAGACTTCATCAGCAAAAGCGCTTAGCGCACTTGGCGCTGTAGGTATCTCTTCTACATCTTCAATGATACCTCGCAACCTCATCTTCACATCAGGTCGAAACTCCAGGGCAATACGCATTTTGCCAGTGACCAGACTTTGTGTCTCCAAAGTTCCTTTTAATCCCTTATCAATAATACGGTCAGTAACTTCCGTCAGGCTTTGAGCTCTCTGACCATTCAGTTCTCTAAAACTATCTGCATAAATATCCACATAGACAGGGGTATATATATCGAGACCATCCGTATCGGTCACCACCTCGATTTTTTTAACAATACCGACTTTAACCCCCTTGAATACGACTGGAGAACCTTCGTCCAAGCCAGCCAATGAACCATCAAAAAACAGCACATAGCGCTGAGCTGAGTCATTAAAGGTCCCCTTTGCAAAAAACATAACGGCACCGACAAATAAAACAATTGCCCCAAGGACAAAACCGCCGATTGCTGTTGATTGGGATTTATTACTCATATCACTGATGGTTCCTGTTTAAGTTATGTATCACCACGGGCCAGAAATCGCCTGACAGCTTCGTTTTCAGAGTGCTTCATCAAGTCACCCGGGTCTCCGGTCGCTAGCATTGTCTTGCTTTTAGCGTCGAGAAATACTGAGTTATTACCAATCGTAAAAATACTGGCCAACTCATGAGTTACGACGACGAAAGTACAACCTAGATTATCACGTAACTGTAAGATTAAATCATCCAGCAAACTTGCACTGATGGGATCCAGGCCCGCCGATGGCTCATCCAAAAAGAGAATATCAGGCTCTAAGGCCAGTGCCCGCGCAATTCCTGCTCGCTTGCGCATACCTCCGCTTATCTCTGACGGATAATAATCCTCAAAGCCACTTAATCCAACTAAAGCCAACTTCAATGAAGCCAGATATTTCATATCCATAGGGGATAAGTCCAAATACTCATCCATGGGCAGGATGATATTTTCTGCCAGCGTCATTGAACTCCACAGTGCACCGCTTTGATATAAAACTCCAGAGCGCTGCATCAGCTGTTGTCTCTGCGACTCAGAAGCTTGCCAGAAATCAATATAACGTTGCTCATTGACTGAGGCTCCTGAGCCGCCGGTACGAAATAATACCTGGCCCTCAGCAGGCTCTTTTAAGCCAATAAAACTCTTGAGTAAAGTGCTCTTACCGCAACCACTCCCCCCCATGATGATGAAAATATCTTGTTCTTTTACATCAAAGGTTAAGCCACTCTGGACGATAAAGTCACCGTAAGCCAAGGTCAGATCCTTAGCTCGAATTACCGGCTCGGAGGAAGTAATCTGCGACATATCTATATACCCAACAAGCTGGTAATAATGGCAAACAGACCATCAATGACAATAATGAACACTACTCCAGCGACAACGGCCGAAGTTGCAGCATCACCTACGGCAGAAGCGCTACGCCCAGACAGAATACCATTCATACAACCTGTAATGGCTATCACGATACCAAATATAAATGCTTTAATGAGCCCTAGGCTGATATCGACCATATCAACTGAATTTAAGGTCTGATTCCAATATTCAGTAAAGCTTATCCCCATTGCTCCAATACTGATAGCGGCACCACCAAGAATACCAAGCACGTCAGCGTACAAACAAAGCAGCGGCATCATTATGACCAGAGCCAGTATCCTTGGCAGTACAATAAAATCCATTGGTGATATACCCAGCGTTTTATAGGCATCAATTTCTTCATTGACCTGCATGGTTCCAATTCGCGCAGCAAATGCGGCTCCCGTTCTTCCCGCCATAATGATGCCCGTCATCATGCAGCCCATCTCTCTAACCATTGCAATACCGACCAGATCAGCCACGTATATTTCAGCACCGAATTTATTTAATTGGACAGCGCCCACAAAGGCTAAAATGACCCCTACCAAAATACTGATTAAGGTTACGATGGGTAAAGCTTCAGGCCCAGTATCAGATAAAATCTCTTTAAGATCAGAGCCTCTAAACCTCGCTCGTCCTCGCAGTAAACGTAAAAAACTTTTAACGCTTTCTCCAAGGAAGAAAAAGAAACTCATCGCTTCGCGATAATCTTCAATGATCTTATCTCCGATGTGAGTCAATAAAGTTGGGGGTTCTTTCTTTTGGTTCGCATCCTGCCTTTCTGGTACGGTATTGGCCAGTTCCACCAGCCGCTCTACACCTTGCGGGAATGAAATGAACTTTAACTCCCCGCCCTGCTGTTTCGCTATCTGACTAAGTCGTAGCAATAAAGAAATCAAAGCGCTATCCCATTGCTCTATGGACTCGCCGTTAATCTGAGTAAAGGGAGTCTGCTGGTAGCTTTGAATGATACTGTCAGCAGGGGCAAGGGCCTGATGAATAGTCCAGTCACCGTACAGTAGCAGCTCTTTGGCTCCTTGTTTATCGGTTATTTCGTATCGTTTCCCACTCATCAATTGTCTTTGCTTCCTTATTGGAAAGAAACCGGTTTATAACCCTTTGTTTCTATTAGCCTACTGATGTTCATAGTATCTGAGGTATACAGCTGCCGCAATAGTGAAAGGAGCGGAGGTTATCAGCATTACTCAATTTCATGATACTTTTCTTTTACCTCTCAATATAGGACAATAGCACCCTATTTACATGAACTCTACGTCGCCTTATGCCAGCTAAAAAATCAGCCAAAACCAACTTTGAGACACAGCTAGAAGAGCTGGAATCTATCGTTGAACAATTGGAGACGGGAGAGTTACCTCTGGAAGAATCTCTTAAAGTCTTTGAGAAAGGCGTAAAGCTATCACGCCAATGCCAACAGCTTCTCTCTGAGGCAGAGCAGAAAGTTACTATCCTAATGGAAAATCAGGAGCAGGATTTTCCGGCACCCGAAGACGAATAGTTCAAATTTCATGAACCTAGAAAACCATCTTCAGCAATGGCAAAGCCAGGTTGCTGAGTTATTAAAAAAGCGCTTACCAGCAGAAAGTTCTTCACCACACACGCTACATCAAGCGATGCGGTATGGTGCACTTAATGGTGGCAAACGTATCCGCCCGGTTCTAGTTTTCGCTACTGGGGAGGCCTTTGGCGCCAATAAAGATGATTTAACTCACCCTGCATTAGCGGTAGAGTTAATCCATTGTTATTCCTTGGTGCACGATGACCTGCCAGCAATGGATGATGATGATTTACGCCGGGGAAAACCTACCTGCCATATCCAGTTTAACGAGGCGACTGCCATTCTTGCTGGCGACGCACTGCACACTCAGGCTTTTGAAGAGTTATCAAAGGCAAAACTAGGCGAGCGAGCAGCCCCTCAGCAGCTTGAAATGATTCAGCTACTGGCCCAGGCAAGCGGATCACTGGGCATGGGTGGAGGTCAGGCAATTGACCTGGAGTCCACCCAGAAATCGATTGATCTTGATATGCTGGAAAATATGCACCGTATGAAAACTGGTGCACTGATCAAAGTTAGTGTTTTGCTGGGGGCTTTATGTGCTGGTCCTTTACAAAAAGATGAAAGACAGGCACTTGAAGACTATGCAGATGCTATAGGCCTGGCCTTTCAGGTTAAGGATGATATCCTTGATATCGAATCTGATACGGAAACACTGGGCAAACCTCAAGGCTCTGATGTAGCCAATCAGAAAAACACCTATCCAGCTCTGCTTGGGATTGATGGCTCACGCCAAAAACTCGATGATTTATTACAATTAGCGCTACAAGCATTAGCTAAGTTACCCTACAATACGCAAATACTTGCCGATTTGGCCAAATTTATCGTTCATAGAAACGCATAGCGATTTTTCAACGTTTGAGACTGTTTTAGACTTATGAGCACTGATCTTTATCCATTATTGACGCAAATCGACTCACCTGTCGCCCTCCGTGCGCTTGAAAAAGAGCAGTTAGGTGATGTAGCCGATGAGCTTCGCCAATATTTAATTAATACGATCAGTCAATGCGGAGGCCATTTTGCAGCCGGCTTGGGAACGGTCGAATTAACGGTCGCGCTTCATTACATGTTCAACACACCGGACGATCGAATCGTCTGGGACGTTGGTCACCAGGCCTATCCGCATAAAGTCCTAACCGGTCGTAGAGAGCAGTTGCATACCATTCGACAAACTGATGGCCTTCATCCATTTCCCGTTCGTACCGAATCAGAATACGATACCTTTGCTGTCGGGCACTCCAGCACCTCAATCAGTGCGGCGCTCGGTATGGCTCTGGCAGCTAAACAACGAGGTGAGGAACGCCAGTGCGTGGCGGTGATTGGAGATGGTGCTCTGACGGGTGGCATGGCTTTTGAAGCCATGAACCATGCTGCGGACACCGATGCCAACCTGCTGGTTATTCTGAACGACAATGAAATGTCGATTTCTGAGAACGTTGGTGGCATGAATCGATATCTAGCCAAGTTACTGGCCGGTCGCTTCTACCAGCGAGTCCGAGAGACAGGCAAGAAAGCTTTGCATGGAATTAAACCATTATCTGAATTTGTCAGCCGGGCAGAAGAACACATGAAAGGCATGGTGCTTCCCGGAACTCTATTTGAAGAGCTCGGTTTCAACTATAACGGCCCTATTGATGGACATGATTTACCGACATTACTGAGTACCCTTAACAATATTAAAGAACTCAGTGGTCCTCAGTTCCTTCATGTGGTTACACGAAAAGGAAAGGGTTACGCTCCTGCTGAGAATGACCCCATTGCCTATCACGGTGTGCCCATTTTTGACCCGAAAATCAGTGAACTCCCGAAGGGTGTTAAACCTAAAACATACTCCAATATTTTTGGAGAATTTATGTGTGACATCGCCGCAAAAGACGAACGAGTGGTGGGTATCACACCGGCAATGAGAGAAGGCTCGGATCTAATCCGCTTCTCCAAAGAATTTCCAGAGCGTTACTATGATGTTGGTATTGCTGAACAGCATGCAGTAACTGTGTCAGCTGGGCTTGCCTGTGAAGGTCTAAAACCTGTTTGTGCTATATACTCAACCTTCCTTCAACGAGGTTACGATCAACTGATACACGATGTTGCACTGCAAAACCTGGATGTGCTTTTTGCCATTGACAGGGGTGGGTTAGTTGGCGGTGATGGTGCAACTCACAATGGTGCATTTGATTTGAGTTATCTGCGCTGTATCCCGAATATGGTTATTATGGCGCCCAGTGACGAAAATGAATGCCGACAATGCCTATATACAGGGTATTTATACGAAGGTCCTGCGGCAGTTCGCTATCCGAGGGGGATGGGTTCCGGTATTGAAGCAGAGAAGACCTTTACACCTTTTGAAATTGGTAAAGGTGAAGTTAAAAGAAAGGGAGATAAAGTCGCTATTCTAGCTTTTGGCTCCATGCTACAACCCGCGCTAGAAGCTGCTGAAAAAATTAACGCAACAGTGGTCGACATGCGCTTCGTCAAACCCTTGGATGAATCCTTGATCAAGTCACTTGCAGACAGCCATCAGCAATTTATTACTGTTGAAGAAAATGCCGTCCAAGGCGGTGCGGGAAGTGCCGTTAACGAGTTTCTTGTTAACAACAATATCGATATTAAAACTAAGAACCTGGGCCTGCCGGATCGCTTTGTAGAGCACGGTAATACCAATGATTTACTGAAAAGAGTGGGGTTAACGGCAGCAGATATTGCTCATGCTGCTTATTAGATCAGGGTGTAGATAACATGCAGCATCGCCATCAACGATATTCAGTTATAGCAACAATATAGCAATGTGCAAAATTGCGAGAGCAAATCCGCCCGCTAACAGGTCATCCACCATAATTCCAAATCCGCCATGAACCTTTTTATCAAGCCACTTGATAGGCCAGGGTTTGAGAATATCGAAGACTCGAAATAATACAAAGCCCGCAAGAGCCCATTGCCAGGAAACTGGCACAGCAATCATTGTCACGAGATAGCCGCAAATTTCGTCCCAGACGATCCCGGGGTGATCATGAACACCCAGCTTCTTAGCAGTGTAGTGACAAAGCCCAACACCTACTATTGAAAGTAGAGCTGCAGCCATCAAATAGTATGGCAACGACAAAGCTGACAGCAGATACCAGACTGGAATGGCTATCAGAGTACCCCAAGTTCCCGGTGCTTTTGGTAGAAGTCCTGAACCAAACCCGAAGGATAGAAAGTTTAGAGGATTAGTCAGTACTGACTTTTTAAGTGATGTCTGAGTGGATTGTTTCATAAGCTATTTATTATTGATTAAAATGCTGCCAGCTGGCTCTCGTTGGCTGAAAGGCCTCTCCCTCCAATTGAACAATGAGGTCCCCTTCAGTCACTTTCCCTACACGGGTGGTATTTACCTTATATCTCTCCCCCAGATTTAATATCTTATTGCGGTGCTGGCTTTTTGCGGTAAAGCATAATTGATAGTCATCGCCACCATTCAACGCAAACTGACGAGCCTGCTCAATACCAACAACTTCTACCAGACTATCCGATAGCGGTAAAAATTCCACGTCCAGGTTCGCACCGCACTGACTTTGTTTCAAAATATGCCCAAGGTCAGCCATCAGTCCATCCGAGATATCAAGTCCACACTCAGCAAACTTCGCCAGTTTAGTTGCGAACTTTACCGGTGGCTTTGGGGTAGCCAGTGATTGCCATAAGTTATTTTCTGCTTCAGTTAATTCGTCTCTGCCCCCTAAAGCTTTCTCGGACAAATCAAGAGCAGCAGCTGCTTCACCCAAGTAACCTGTAACCCATATATCATCTCCAACCTGAGCTTTATCGCGCCTTAAAAGGCGAGACTGCTTCACGGTTCCATAGGCCGTGATATTGATCGTCAATGGTCCCTGTGTTGTATCACCGCCTACCAAAGGTATTTGAAACTTTTCAGAAGCGCTCTTCAATCCCTTGCTAAAATCAGACAACCAGCGTTCACTAACTTCTGGTAATGTGATTGATAAAGTAAATGCCAGTGGCTTAGCTCCCATTGCAGCGAGGTCACTGACATTTACCGCAAGCGCTTTGTAAGCTATGAGTTCGGGCTGAAGGTTAGAGAAAAAGTGAACGTCACTGACCAGTGTGTCAGTCGAAGTAACCAGCTGGAATTTATCCGGTATGTTAAAAATGGCACAGTCATCGCCAATACCTTTAACGACTGATGGCTGACCCTTTTTGTCAGCCGAGTTTGAGCTAAAATCATAATGAAAATTAAAATACTGCTCGATCAGATCAAACTCGGCCATAATAAAAGACTATTCGTGTGGACGAAGTTCTTTGCTTATCTTATCCAATACACCATTGATAAATTTATGACCATCGGTTGCCCCAAAGGTCTTCGCTAATTCAATACCCTCATTAATGACAACTCGACGTGGTATATCGATTCTATTTTTTAGCTCAAATGCAGAGAGGCGGATAATCGCTCTCTCTACTGGATCAATCTCTTCCATCTTTCGATCCACAGCAGGCGAAACGACCCCGTCAATATCATCAAGATCGGTTAAGACTCCGTGAAAAAGCTCCTGAAAGTAAACGGTATCTACTTTCTTGCTGTTCATGGTTGAAATATATTGCGCTTCAATTTCATTTAACGCATTACCCGTCATCTGCCACTGATAGATAGCTTGCATCGCATATTCACGAGCCTTTCGGCGTGCTGCAGGTTTAAAAGTATGTTCCATAATTACGCTCTTTCAGTTTTTAATTCGCCAAATTGCGGGTTAAGTTAATCATTTCGATTGCAGTTGCTGCTGCTTCACCACCCTTATTCATTTTATTAGGGTTGGCTCGTTCTTCAGCTTGCTCATCAGTATTGACGGTCAGGATACCAAAAATCACCGGTAAATTGTGCTTTATGGAAACATCCATCAAACCACGACTCGATTCCGCGCAAACATAGTCAAAGTGAGGCGTATCGCCTCTTATCACTACACCGATGGCAATCACTGCGTCATAGCCACCGTTCATTGCAACCTGCTGTGTCGCGTAAGGCAACTCATAAGCACCTGCAACATCAAAACGCTCTACGTTTTCAGCTGGTACTCCAAGTTCTGCAAGTTTTTGCTCCACACCATCAATCATCATGTTAATGATCGGCTGGTTAAAACGCGCATGAACAATAGCGATTTTACCGCCTTTATATTCCGTTTTTGAAAAATCTAATTTGAAGTCGCTCATTTGCAGCTCTTACACCCCTTATTGTTATAGGGAGTTTAAAGGATGAATAGTTAATGGAGAGAAGACAGGCTTCGCCACGATTACAGGGACATATTGTATTATAACCGTGGCTTAATCACTAATAATATGGTCTATTTTTCTGGGGTTATATGCTCTACAATTTCCAGGCCATACCCGCCCAATGCCGTATATTGAGCACCAGAGCTTAGCAGGCGCATCTTACGAACACCCAAGTTAACCAAAATCTGCGATCCAATCCCAACGGTCCGTTTCTTCTTGCGCTGCTGTTCCTGGGTAAGTGATTCACCATGGTCTTCACGTTCAAACTGACGAATCCGGTCCAGCATTTCATCTCCCGACTCTCTCTTACCGAGTAAGACTAAGACACCCTCACCTTCTTCAGAAATTCTTTCGATCGACTGACTTACGGTCCAGCTTTTGCTTTTACCACGCTGCGATTCTAGCAAGTCCGATAGACTGTCGCTTAGATGAACTCGAACCAGGGTAGAGACGTCGTTTGTGGGATTCCCTTTTACCAGAGCGAAGTGAATTTGCTCATCAATAGCATCTTTAAAAGTATGCAGACGGAAATCACCATGTTCAGTAGGCCAGTGGCACTCACTGATTTTTTCAACCATCTGCTCTTTTACAGTACGATACTCAATAAGATCCGCTATAGTACCCATCTTCAAGCCATGCTCCTGTGCAAAAACTTCAAGATCGGGACGACGAGCCATGGTGCCGTCTTCATTCAAAATCTCGACGATTACTGCCGATGGGTCAAATCCAGCCAGTCTTGCTAAATCACAGCTCGCTTCAGTATGACCAGCGCGGTTTAATACCCCACCCTCTTGCGCCATAATTGGGAAAATATGACCGGGTTGTACAATATCTTCAGGCTTGGCATCCGGCGCAACTGCAGCCTGGACAGTTCGAGCACGATCTGCAGCAGAAATACCCGTGGTCACTCCCGTAGCGGCCTCAATCGATACCGTAAAATTAGTGCTGAACTTAGCCCCATTATTGGCTGACATCAGAGGTAAGTTAATTTGCTCGCAGCGTTCACGCGTCATTGGCAAACAAATCAATCCGCGACCATATCGCGCCATAAAGTTGATATCTTCTGGACGTACCTGGCTGGCAGCCATGATTAAATCGCCTTCATTTTCACGGTCTTCATCATCCATCAGGATTACCATTTTACCCTGACGAATATCTTCAATAATTTCTTCTATAGTATTTAGCTTCATAACGTTGCCCTGCTAGGCTTTGTCTGCGTGCATTAAGCGCTCCAAGTAGCGCGCGATAAGGTCAATCTCTAGGTTTACCTGTGTCCCTACCTGATAACTATCAGCGATAGTTTCCTGCAGTGTATGGGGTACTAAATTAAGGCTGAAGCTATCATTTTCAAGGTTATTCACTGTCAAACTGGTGCCATCAACCGTAATCGAGCCTTTAATGGCGATATATTTGAGTACCTCAGAAGGAGCCTTAATTATATACTGAATCGATCGAGCCGCCTCCTCGATAGAAACCACCTCACCGATAGCATCAACATGACCACTGACCATATGACCACCAAAACGAGTGGTTGGTAGCATGGCTTTCTCAAAGTTCACGGGTTGTTGCGTATGATAATTTTTAAAACAGGTTACCTCTATAGTTTCCACAGAAACATCAGCAGCAAACCCCTTATCAAGCTTCTCAATCACAGTCAGGCAGACACCATTACAGGCAATACTGTCACCCAGCTCGACATCACTCAGTTCCAATTTTCCAGTATTGAAAACGTAACGGGCGTCGCCACCTTTTTGCTCAATTGTTTCAATAAAACCTGTCGCTTCTATAATTCCAGTAAACACAGCTTCAATCCACTCTGTAGGTTAATTTCAAATCCTGACCAACTTGTCGAACGTCCCTCAGTTCTAGATTCATTGCTTCACTCATTTTTACCAGTGGCAATTCTGCCATGGCTCTGGCATCACTACCCATTAATTTGGGCGCCATAAATACTACCAGCTCATCCACCAGACCTGAGCTCAGGAAGCCTCCTAATAGCTCACCCCCAGCTTCAACCAGAACATCATTAATTCCTTCCTTGCCAAGCTCTGTTAATAAAGCTTTCAGGTCAATTCTATCTTTTACTGTATTAACGTGCTTCTGCCTGACATTGCCAGGAAAGTCGTTTGTGGAGCGCCGAGAGTTTACTAACCAGCAGTCTCCATCAAGATTGAGTATTTTTGCCGTAGGATTAACTCGCTGACCGGAATCAATCACCACCCTCAATGGTTGCACAAAATGCTGATTCTGGAGGTAACGCGAATCACGAACATTCATAGCCGGGTTATCACTCAGCACGGTGCCAGAGCCAGTGAGGATAGCGCCAGCTTCTGCTCGAAGTGTTTGTACTTGCTTGCGCGCCTCAGGGCCTGTAATCCACTGACTTTCCCCACTGGCCATTGCAGTTCGCCCATCGAGACTCACTGCTGTCTTGGCCACAACACGAGGAAGTCCTGTTGTCATTCTTTTTATAAAACCGGAGTTGAGTGCTCGAGCCTCGCTTTCCATCAAGCCAGACTGCACCTCAATATTGGCTTTCTCTAATATGGAAACACCTCGCCCGGATACCTTAGGGTTGGGATCCAGCATAGAACAAATTACTTTTCGAACACCCGCTTGAACCAAAGCTTCTGCGCAAGGCGGGGTTTTCCCATGATGTGAACAGGGCTCTAAGGTAACGTAAGCAGTTGCGCCTTCCACTTCATGGTTCTGCTGATGGGCATCAAAGATTGCATTAATTTCGGCGTGAGGTAGGCCGGCCTTTTCATGCCAGCCCTGACCTATAACGATATTGTCTTTAACCAAAAGACAACCGACGCGAGGGTTGGTTCGCGTAGTGAACCAGCCACGTCTAGCAAGTTGAATAGCTCGCGCCATATAACGCGAATCATCTGCATTAAAATTCATATAAATCGAGCGGTTTATTTATCGCTCTGTAGCTTATCGATTTCCTCACGGAACGCCTGAACATCCTGAAAACGGCGATAAACAGAAGCGAAGCGAACATAAGCAACATCGTCTAATGCACGCAACGCTTTCATCACTTCTTCTCCTACAACTTTAGCAGAGACTTCGCGCTCTCCTAAAGCTCGTAAGTTGGACAGTATCTTGTTAATAGCGGCTTCCAGATCTTCAACACTTACGGGCCGCTTCTCAACGGCTTTTGCTAAGCCAGTGCGAAGCTTAAGTTCATCGAATGGTTCCCTCGTTCCATCCGACTTTATGATCTTTGGCATCACCAGCTCAGCACTTTCAAAAGTGGTGTATCGTTCACCACAGGATAAGCACTCTCGACGACGCCTGACCTGACTACCATCAGCAACAAGTCGAGAGTCAATCACTTTAGTGTCGGGGTGAGCGCAAAATGGGCAATGCATAGCCGCTAATCCTTAGTCCTTCAGTTATTTATAAACAGGAAAACGTTTCGTAAGTTCTAACACTTTTGTTTTAACGTCGTTTATTACCTGCTCATTATTAATGTCATCAAGAATATCACAAATCCAGCCGGCTAGCTCCGTAACTTCCGCTTCTTTAAAACCTCGAGTGGTCACCGCAGGTGTGCCCAGACGAAGGCCACTGGTCACGAAAGGTGAGCGAGGCTCATTCGGAACTGTGTTTTTGTTGACCGTAATATTCGCTTTGCCAAGTGCTTCTTCAGCATCTTTACCTGTGATGTCTTTGCTGATTAGATTGACAAGGAATAAATGATTATCCGTACCGCCAGAGACGATATCTACACCGCGCTCAACAAACACTTTCGTCATCGCCTGAGCGTTCGCTTTTACTTGCTTTTGCATCACCTTGAATTCATCGCTCAATGCTTCCTTAAAGGCGACAGCCTTAGCAGCGATTACGTGCATCAACGGACCGCCCTGTCCTCCGGGGAATACAGCAGAATTTAACTTCTTCTCAAGCTCTGGGTTTGATTTAGCTAAAATCACACCGCCGCGAGGGCCAGCCAGTGTTTTATGAGTAGTTGACGTCACAACGTCAGCATAGGGGATTGGGTTTGGGTATTCGCCAGCAGCGATTAAACCGGCTACGTGGGCCATATCCACAAATAAATAAGCACCAATCTTATCAGCGATTTCACGGAATTTAGACCAGTCAACCACACGTGAATAGGCAGAGAATCCGGCAATAATCATTTTTGGTTTGTTTTCTAAGGCTAGGCGCTCAACTTCTTCGTAGTCAATGTAACCGTTCTCGTCGACGCCATACTCAATCGAATTGTAGATTTTGCCAGAAAAACTCACTTTAGAACCATGAGTCAGGTGACCGCCATCAGACAGGCTCATGCCTAGAATAGTATCGCCGGGATTAACCAAAGCCATATACACTGCTGCATTAGCCTGGGAACCTGAGTGAGGCTGAACATTGGCATAATCTGCGCCAAATAACTGCTTCACTCGCTCAATGGCCAACTTCTCAGCCACATCTACATACTCACAACCACCGTAATAACGTCTATCTGGATAGCCTTCAGCATATTTGTTCGTTAAGACAGAACCTTGTGCTTCCATCACACGCTTACTGGTATAGTTTTCCGAAGCGATAAGCTCAATGTGCTCTTCCTGACGTTTTTCTTCCGCATCAATAGAAGCTACTAACTCAGGATCGAAATCTCTTAGTGACGTGGTGTTACCCAACATACCTGAATTCCCCTAATGTTCATTAAAAAATTGCCGTCATTTTAACCTATCCAATAGGGAAATGCGCCATAAATAACCGCTTAATTGGTACTTTCTCCAGAGATATAGAGTCCCTATTGATAAGTTAAAACCAACCTCTAAGACTATCGTCCAGTTCTGCACGGCAGCGCTTATATTGACGGGCATAATCCAAAGAGCGTACCTTTACTTTATCCGATACTTTTAATAGCCAAGCCTTACCGCGGTATGTACCACGCTTATACCCCCCCCAGCCCTCATGATATGCCAGGTATTGCTTTTTAGCGTCCCATTTAGACACCCCTAGCTTTTTATGGGTATTGTAGGTATACCAACCAATGAAATGTATTGCATCATCAAATTCATCTCGCTTAGCATTCCAGTTGCCAGTCGATTTGACGTAGGTTTCCCAGGTACTCTCTAGTGCCTGAGCATAGCCGTAGGCATCAGATGGACGTCCAACTGGAATAAAGCCAAGAAACCATTCCATCTCGGGCCGAATGGTACGGTTAAATTTTGACTCTTGATGCATGATCGCCAGTTGAACATGTATCGGCGTCCCCCACTCTTCTTGAGATTCTAACGCCGCTTCGTACCAGTCTTCTTCAGATAATATATTACACAAATCACTGACATTACTTGGCTTATAAGTAGCGCATGAACTGAGGATGCTGCCCAGCGTCAGCATAATTAACACTTTTTTAAGCAAAAACCTATCCTTTCACGTTTTATAACGATATTTTATGTATAAATAAATTTATCACGCTCAAATCAATGCTAAAATGCCGAAAAATATAGCAATCTCATTGATTTGGACCATAATTAGTTAAAACCGGGCAACTGATTTTATGAGCACGATCTTATTAGTCGACGATGACAGCAACATCTTAGCAAATACAGCCAAAAAATTGGAAGATGCTGGCTACAAATATGACTATGTTAACGACTATAAGACTGCCCTGAACTTTCTTCGGCTATCTCGCCCAACAATTCAAATCGTTGTCGTCACCCTGAATAATTCTCTGGGTTACCCTGTGATGCGTAAGCTACACTCATTAATGGCTGACCGAGCGACGATTATTGTTTACTCCAATAATAAAGACCGTAGTATTGCCAACTGGGTGAAGAAGCATAATATCCCTTATTTTTTCGAGCATCACCAGCAGGAAGAGCAACTGTTTAATCACATCAAGCGTTCGCTTTATCGCCAAGGGCAGTTTTTTTCTCATCAGCAACTTTCAATGCTTGCTACGATCCTGGCTAAATATACCAATGACGCCGAAAGCCTGGTAAAACAGACTGCCCCACATTCAAAAAGTTTACAGGAACTACAGCACAAACTCGCCCGAAAACTTGATGGCATTGATAATCAGCGTCGTTTTTTATCTGAAGTTCAGAAATAGATCAGTTACTAGCCTCATCTGCGCACGCAACCTGTGTAGTATCCTCAAGACAAGCATTTCGTTCAATCTGTATCGTCGCATGGGCCAGTCCATGCCGGTTTCGTAGCAGCCCCAACATTTGATCAATCATCTTATCGTTGTCGTACCTTTCACCAATCATTGCGTGGAAAGTCATAAGCGGCTCCTGCTCACTAATGCTCCAAAGGTGCATATGATGAATATCAACCACACCCTCGAGTTCCATTAAGTTTCTTTTAATTTCCTGTGTATCAAATTCTTGCGGCTTGCCCTCCAGTAATATGTGAGAAGAATCCTTTATTACGTGGTAAGCACTACGTAAGATGAGAATAGAAACAAAAATGGATAATAGTGGGTCCACCCAAAGTAGCTGCCATTGCCAGATAATGAGAGCGGCAATAATTGCACCTACAGAGCCTAACAGATCACCCAGCACGTGAAGCATGGCACTGCGAATATTAATGTTAGACTGACTTGAGCTATGAAGAACTTTGAATACAATTAGATTAACCACTAAGCCTAGTATCGCTACCGTTAACATGGTTCCACTTTTTATCGGGTTAGGCTCATAGAAGCGCTCGATACTCTCCCAAACAATCCAACCAGTCAAAGCCAGTAAGAACATGCCGTTTGTATAGGCTGCCAATACCTGCAAACGCCCGTAACCAAAGGTGCGTTTATTATCGGCCGGTTTTGCGCTTAAGGTCATGGCATAGAATGCCAACAGCAAAGCTGCTGTATCAGTCAACATGTGCCCCGCATCAGCAAGTAACGCCAATGAGCCGGAGATTAGTCCCCCAATGACCTCAACCACCATAAAGCCACCGGTTAGGCAAACGGCCCAGAGCATCTGTAAACGGTTTGCTACAGGGTGAGCTTGCTGTTCTACATCATTTCTATGGGAATGCCCATGTGAGTGCATAGTCTCTCCTAATGCTAGTGTAACTTAACTATAACAACCTGAAGGTCTTATTGAAAAGAAACAGTATTAGACGTAAGACTACTGCAACATACTGACATGACACAACATTTATATCGAAAGCCTTGAAGGCATTAAACGCTTGATAGCGAAGCGGAATACATAAGTCACGCTTAACAAATGCTCAAACAAGTTCTAAACTGAAACAAAGTTAATTAAAAATATGCTTATGCCACTTTTACAGGAGTTACCAGAGAACAATATATTTCAGGCTTACGGTATTTTACTACTGAAAAATAATCACAGGTTTGTGCGCAAACTGAAGAAATACTACACTCCTTCTATTCATGGGCACAAAACATGGAACAGTAGCTTCCTACTAATGGACTACTTTCTACATAATGAAACTTTGGGCCATCGAAAGACAATTATGGAGCTCGGGTGTGGCTGGGGACCTGCCAGTATCTTTTGTGCACAGCATGCAGATGCAAAAGTTACAGGTGTTGACCGCGATGATGAAGTGTTCCCTTACCTCGAGGTTCAAGCTGCCTTAAATGAGGTAGAGATTAAAACCAAACAAGCTAGCTTTGAAAAAATAACGAAAAAGCAGTTCTCAGAGTTCGATATATTGATAGGCGCTGACATCTGCTTTTGGGATAAATTAACTAAGATTCACTACAATCTGATTAATCGCGCATTCAAAGCTGGGGTTAAGGAGATTATTATCGCCGACCCTGGGCGAGAGCCGTTTTATGAATTAGCAGAAAAATGTCTGGATAAGTACAAAGACTGCGATCTCCTAGACTGGTATGCAACCGAACCCGAACACTTTGAGGGTGAGATACTGGTAATTAGAAATCCAGATTACTGATAATTCCCTTGATCTGGATCAGGGCCTTATTCTACCCATAAATTAAGCTGAAGACTGTCAAATTAATAGGAGTCAGCCTATGAAGTTATTCAGCGAACTTTTCTCAAGCCCTTTTGGTATTTTCAGTGCAATAGTAATCATTGCAATACTTGTGATGGCAGTTTTCTTTATCTATCTTTTTGTAAGCAAGTCTGCACAGAAGCCCGGTGAAAAATAAAAAAGCCAGCTAACAGCTGGCTTTTTTATTCATCGGTAAAAGAAATGAATTAGGCTTCAGTTTCTTCTACTTCCAAATCGTCTTCCTCTTCAACGATAGGACGATCTACTAATTCAACGTATGCCATTGGAGCATTATCGCCTGGACGATTTCCACATTTCAAAATGCGTAGGTAGCCACCCGGACGATCTTGGTAACGAACACCAAGTTCACTGAATAGTTTTGCTACTGCTGCATTGTCACGAATACGTGCAAAAGCTAGACGACGGTTAGAAACAGTATCATTCTTCGCTAAAGTAATTAACGGCTCAGCAACGCGACGTAGTTCTTTTGCTTTAGGCAAAGTAGTACGAATAAGCTCATGCTCGATTAATGACGCAGTCATGTTACGGAACATTGCTTTACGGTGTGAGCTGTTACGGTTTAATTTACGACCTGATTTTTGATGACGCATATTGAGTTCCTCACTCTATTTAATCACAGCCTGCTATAGTACTGCGAACACTTACTAAGTAGGGCTTGCACCCTACAATTTTGAAATAATCATCAAATAATAATTACTTCGATTAAAAAACTGGATACTCACTAATTACAAAGTAACAGAAGTATCCAGCTGAACTTTAGCTAGCCTTATAAGCTTAGGTTATTCACCCAAAATGCTTGATGGCGGCCAGTTTTCAAGACGCATACCTAAAGACAAACCACGTGAAGCAAGAACGTCTTTGATTTCGGTCAATGACTTCTTACCAAGGTTTGGAGTTTTGAGTAACTCAACTTCGGTACGCTGAACCAAGTCACCAATATAATGGATATTCTCAGTTTTCAGACAGTTTGCAGAACGTACTGTCAGTTCCAGATCATCAACCGGACGCAATAGAATCGGATCGATTTCTGGTTCTTCTTTCTCAGGCTCAGCTTGCTTCTCATCTTTAAGATCAACAAACGCTGCCAATTGCTGCTGAAGAATGGTCGCACTACGGCGGATTGCTTCTTCAGGGTCAATAGTACCGTTTGTTTCAAGATCAAGAACCAGCTTGTCTAAGTTAGTACGCTGCTCAACACGCGCAGATTCTACGGTGTAAGATACTTTCTTCATTGGGCTGAAAGAAGAGTCCACCTGTAAAACACCAATAGGCTTATCTTCACCTTCTGGTTGTTTACGTGTGTTTGATGCTTCATAACCGCGACCAAGTTTAACCTTGATACGCATGGTTAAAGCGCCACCTTTATTCAAAGTGGCGATGTAGTGATCTTTGTTCACTACTTCTGCACCAGAAACTTCTTCAATGTCAGCAGCAGACACGACGCCTTCACCTTTCTTTTGTAAAGTCAGAGTAACCTCTTCTTTATCTTCAAGGCGAACTGCCAATCCTTTTAAGTTCAAAAGGATATCGATCACGTCTTCCTGAACACCCTCAATAGCTGAGTATTCGTGAAGTACGCCGTCGATTTCTACTTCTGTCACTGCAGCACCAGGCATAGACGATAGCAAGATGCGACGCAGTGAGTTACCCAAAGTGTGTCCAAATCCACGCTCAAAAGGCTCTAATATAACTCGGGCTTTAGTGCCTTCGTCTGATTCGACCTTAATTTGACGCGGAGTCAGAAATTCAGTTGCTGACATATTATCCCTCTCAAGGATTAAAAATTACTTAGAGTAAAGCTCTACAATTAGGTTTTCGTTGATGCTAGCGTCCAATTCTGTACGCTCTGGAAGACGCTTAAAAGTACCTTCCATTTTCTTTGCATCGACTTCAATCCACTCAGGCTTATCGCGTTGAGCTGCAAGCTCAAGAGCTGCAGTGATACGTGCCTGCTTCTGTGATTTTTCACGAACAGAGATCACGTCATCAGCTTTAACTGAGTAAGAAGGAATATTTACCGCTTGGCCGTTAACCAAAATTGCTTTGTGGCTAACTAGCTGACGAGCTTCGCCACGTGTAGAAGCGTAACCCATACGATAAACTACGTTGTCTAAACGCGATTCAAGTAATTGTAACAAGTTTGAGCCAGTCGCACCTTTGATACGATCAGCTTCTTTGTAGTAATTACGGAATTGGCGTTCAAGTACACCGTAGATACGACGAACTTTTTGCTTTTCACGAAGCTGTAGACCGTAGTCAGAAAGACGGCTACGACGAGCGCCATGCTGACCTGGAACAACTTCAATTTTACATTTGGTCTCAATTGCGCGTACGCCTGATTTGTGTCCAAGATCGACACCTTCACGACGCGACAATTTAAGTTTAGGACCTAGATATCTAGCCATTATAAACTCCCGTTATTGTTACACACGACGCTTTTTAGGCGGGCGACAACCATTGTGTGGAATCGGTGTCACATCAGTAATGTTGGTGACTTTAAAGCCAGCAGCGTTAAGTGCGCGAACCGCTGATTCACGACCTGGTCCAGGACCCTTAACGAATACTTCAACATTTTTCATACCCATCTCTTTTACTGTTTGGGCAGCGCGGTCAGCAGCTACCTGTGCAGCAAAAGGAGTGGACTTTCGTGAACCACGGAAGCCAGAGCCACCAGAAGTTGCCCATGCAAGAGCATTTCCTTGGCGGTCTGTGATCGTAATGATGGTGTTGTTAAACGACGCATGGATATGCGCCATACCATCAACTACGGTCTTTTTAACTTTTTTCTTTGCAGTACGAGGTGATTTAGCCATTGTATTCCACCAAACTATTTCTTAATCGGTTTGCGAGGACCTTTACGGGTACGAGCATTTGTCTTCGTACGTTGACCGCGCAGAGGCAGGTTACGACGATGACGAATTCCTCGGAAACAACCCAAGTCCATCAAACGTTTAATATTCATGTTGATTTCGCGACGCAAATCACCTTCGACAGTAAATTTGCTCACCTCGTTACGTAGATTCTCAATTTGGTCTTCGCTCAAATCTTTGATCTTTGCAGTAG
This sequence comes from Kangiella sediminilitoris, assembly GCF_001708405.1. Classification (NCBI taxonomy): domain Bacteria; kingdom Pseudomonadati; phylum Pseudomonadota; class Gammaproteobacteria; order Kangiellales; family Kangiellaceae; genus Kangiella; species Kangiella sediminilitoris. The sequence goes on from NZ_CP012418.1 coordinate 2,120,699, forward strand.
GTTCAACCCCTGCATCAGCACAGATTTTCTGTGCACGAGGACGACCGATACCATAGATAGCGGTCAGTGCGACATCAGCATGCTTATGTACCGGAATGTTAATACCAGCTATACGAGCCATTTAACAATTTCTCCTAAATTAAATAAGCAGGCGTGAAAGGGCGGCTATTTTAGCCATCCCACGCCTAAAAATCAAACAATTATCGAATTAACCTTGACGCTGTTTATGGCGAGGGTCAACACAGATAACGCGAACACTGCCGTGACGACGAATCACTTTGCAGTTACGGCACATTTTCTTAACAGAAGCACGAACTTTCATTTGTTACTCCAACATGCTTAGCGACGTACACGACCCGACGGGCCATGCTTTTTAAGATTTGCTTTTTTCAATACCGAGTCATATTGCTGCGACATCATATGCGCTTGTACTTGAGCCATGAAGTCCATAGCAACAACTACAATAATCAATAGTGACGTACCACCGAAGTAGAACGGATATTCAAATAGCAAAATCAGAAACTCTGGTAACAAACATACTGCAGTCATGTAAAGGGCACCCCAGAACGTCAATCGGGTTGTGACCTTATCTAAATAACTAGCCGTTTGTTGACCAGGACGAATACCTGGAATAAAGGCGCCTGATTTTTTCAGGTTATCAGCTGTATCACGTGGGTTTTGCGTCAATGCTGTATAAAAGAAAGCAAAGAATATAATACCCGAGGCGTACAACATCATGTAGACCGGATTACCAGGTTGTAGATTCTGCGCCAAAGTACTTAACCAACTGACTTCTCCAGCGTTACCGAACCAAGATAACAAAGTACCTGGGAACAATACGATACTGGATGCAAAAATAGCAGGGATTACACCCGCCATATTAAGCTTCATTGGTAGGAAGCTACTTTGTGCTGCAAAAACCTTATTACCTTGTTGGCGTTTTGCGTAGTTGATCGTGATACGACGTTGAGCCGTTTCAAACCACACTATGAAGTAAATCACAGCAAGTGCAAAGACAGCGAACACCAGGATACCCAGAACGTCACGCTGACCATCATAAGCTTGTGAAAATACTTGCTTGATAGCCTGTGGGAAACCAGCAACGATACCCACCAAGATAATAATAGAGATACCGTTACCGATACCTCTTTCCGTAATTTGTTCACCCAACCACATCAGGAACATAGTGCCCGTTACCAATGTAGCTATCGCAACAAAATAGAACGAAAAGTCAGGATTCTCAACCAACCCAGGAACCATGCTCGGTAGCTGAGTCGCCATACCGAAGGCTTGAACTGTAGCCAGGCCAACCGTTAGATAGCGAGTATACTGGTTGATTTTACGGCGTCCACTTTCGCCTTCCTTCTTGATCTCTTTCAAACGAGGATCGACATAACTCAGGATCTGCATGATAATCGACGCCGAAATATACGGCATGATACCTAGTGCTAAAACTGAGGCACGTTCCATCGCACCGCCTGAAAAGACATTGAATAAAGAGAAAATAGTATCTGAATTCAATATCTGTTGTAGTGCTTCGGCGTTTACACCCGGAACAGGTACAAAAGAACCTAGACGGAAGACTACAATAGCAATGAGCACAAACAACAGACGTTGTTTGAGCTCATTCAAACCACCGCTTTTTGCTAATTGCTGTGGTGATAATGCCATTATGATTCAACCTTACCGCCAGCTGCTTCGATAGCTTTCTGTGCACCTTTAGTCACACGAACACCACCAGAAACAGTTACTGGACGTTCAATTTCACCAGACAAGATCACTTTTGCGTTTTCAATGCTGTTGCCGATAATGCCAGCTTTTTTCAAGCTCAACATATCTACAACATCACCGTCTACTTTTGAAAGTTCGTTTAAACGAATTTCAGCAGTAACCAAAGCCTTACGCGACTTAAAGCCAAACTTTGGTAAACGTTGTTTCAAAGGCATCTGACCACCTTCGAAACCAATCTTATTGAAACCGCCTGAACGTGACTTCTGACCTTTATGACCGCGACCTGCAGTTTTACCGTCAGTAGAACCGATGCCTCGGCCAACACGTTTACGATCTTTTTTACTACCAGGAGCTGGCATCAATGTATTTAAACGCATGATATTACTCCTCAACACTAACCATGTAGTAAACTTTGTTTACCATACCGCGAGTTGAAGGAGTATCTTCAACCTCTACCGTATGACCGATGCGACGCAAACCTAGACCGCGCAAACAAGCCTTGTGAGCTTCCAAGCGGCTAATGCTAGAACGCGTCTGCGTTACTTTCATCATTTTCTTTGCCATCGTCTTAGTCCAAAATCTCTTCTACTGATTTACCACGCTTGGCAGCCATTGATTCTGGCGAAGTCATTTGGGTCAAACCATTAATCGTTGCACGAACGATATTAATTGGGTTTGTAGAACCAACACTCTTTGCCAAGACGTTTTGGATACCTAGCACCTCAAAAACAGCACGCATCGCACCACCAGCAATGATACCGGTACCTTCTGATGCTGGCTGCATGTAAACTTTTGATGCGCCATGACGGGCATTAATTGGATGTTGTAAAGTGTGACCGTCTTTCAACTCAACCTGGATCATGTTACGACGAGCTTGCTCCATAGCTTTTTGAATTGCTACAGGCACCTCTTTCGATTTACCACGACCGAAGCCCACTTTACCCTTACCGTCGCCGACAACAGTTAAAGCTGTGAAACCGAAAATACGACCACCCTTAACTACTTTAGCAACGCGGTTTACGTTGACTAACTTTTCAACTAAACCTTCTTGGTTATTCATATCTTTTGCCATGCTTCACACCTTAGAACTGTAAGCCTTTTTCACGAGCGGCGTCAGCTAATGCTGCCACACGTCCGTGATATTTGAATCCACTGCGGTCGAAAGCTACTTGCTTTACACCCGCTTCGATAGCGCGCTCAGCAACCAAAGTACCTACCTGCTTAGCAGCGTCGAGGTTACCTGTATACTTAACGTCACCACGAACGGCCTTTTCCACAGTCGAAGCACTTGCGATTATATTACCGTTCTCACCGCTGATTACTTGAGCGTAAATGTGGCGAGGGGTTCTATTCACAACTAGGCGCGTTACACCTAGCTCATGCATTTTTGCGCGACTTTTAGACGCACGACGCAAACGTTGAATTTTCTTTTTCATGACCCTGCCCTACTATTTCTTCTTGGCTTCTTTGCGAACAATGTATTCGTCTTCATAACGGACACCTTTACCTTTATAAGGTTCAGGTGGACGGTAACCACGAATGTTTGCCGCAACTTGACCGACGATTTGCTTGCTCGGACCCTTAACGATTAGATCCGTTTGCGAAGGAGCTTCGATAGTAACGCCTTCTGGGATCTCAAATTCGATTGGGTGAGAAAAGCCCAGGGTTAGGTTCAATTTCTTACCTTGAACCTGTGCACGATAACCAACACCGATAAGTTTTAGTTTCTTTTCAAAACCTTCAGTAACACCAGTTACCATGTTGTTGACCAATGCACGGTATGTACCCGCCATTGCCCAGTTTTTAGCATCGTCTTTAGGCGCGAAGTTTACTTCGCCGTCTTCAACTTTAACTTCTACATCGTTATGTAGTTGTTCTTCAAGCTGACCTTTAGAACCTTTAACACTGATCACGCCATCTTTGATGTTGATTTCAACACCTGAAGGGATAGATACAGTGGCTTTTGCTACACGTGACATCTTTACTCTCCCCTTACGCTACAGTGCAGATGATCTCACCGCCGTGTCCTGCTTTACGCGCAGCACGGTCAGTCATCACACCTTGAGACGTTGAAACGACAGCAATACCAAGACCGCCGATAACTTTTGGAAGTTCATCAACTTTCTTGTATATACGTAGGCCTGGACGGCTTACACGCTTCAATTCGTCAATTACAGGACGACCTTGGTAGTATCTCAACTCAACAGTCATAGTTGGGATAGCACCTTCTTCTACGCTGTAACCATTGATGAAACCTTCGTTTACCAATACTTCAGCGATCGCTTTTTTAATTTTTGACGCAGGTATTTCGACAGTCTTCTTCGCAGCAGTCTGGCCGTTACGAATACGAGTCAACATATCTGCTATAGGATCTTGCATACTCATGTGTGATTCTCCAACAGCTTACCAGCTAGCTTTTACCAGACCAGGAACGTCACCTTTCATTGCATGCTGACGTAATTTGTTACGACACATACCGAACTTACGAAGGTAACCGTGTGGACGACCAGTTACGCGACAACGGTTACGTTGACGAACTGGATTCGCGTTACGTGGAAGCTTTTGCAGTTTCACCTGAGCTTCCCAAACGTCTTCTTCTGAAGAGTTAGGGTTCTTGATGATTGCTTTTAGCTCTGCGCGTTTTGCAGCGTACTTTTCTACAGTCTTTGCACGCTTCAATTCACGCTCGATCATTGATTTTTTAGCCATAGCGTGCCTCTTATGATTTCAATGGGAAGTTAAACGCGTCTAATAGTGCGCGACCTTCCTCATTGCTGTTTGCCGTAGTGGTGATTGTAATGTCCATACCACGAACCTTATCGACCTTGTCATAATCAATTTCTGGGAAAATGATTTGCTCTTTGATACCTACTGAGTAGTTACCACGGCCGTCAAAAGATTTAGGGTTCAAACCACGGAAGTCACGAATACGTGGAACCGCGATTGAGATAAATCTTTCTAAGAATTCCCACATACGCTCGCCACGAAGAGTCACTTTACAGCCAATTGGGTAGCCATCACGAATTTTAAAGCCCGCAACTGATTTGCGTGCTTTAGTGATGATAGGCTTTTGGCCTGAGATAGCAGTCATATCACTTACTGCGTGCTCAAGGATCTTCTTGTCCGCAAGAGCTTCACCCAGACCCATGTTCAATGTGATCTTGGTAATGCGTGGGACTTGCATAACTGATTTGTACTCAAACTTCTCTTGAAGCTGCTGTACAACAGTATCTTTGTAAAAGTTGTGCAGTTTCGCCATCATTTATTACCTAAATGTTAACAGTTAAATCGCTTCGCCAGTTTTCTTGAAGAAGCGTGTTTTCTTACCGTCTTCAACCTTAAAGCCAACACGATCAGCTTTACCTGTTGAAGGGTTGTAAATAGCTACATTAGAAGCTTCAAACGCAGCCTCTTTCTCGACAATTCCACCTTCGTTGATAGAACCATCTGGATTTTGGCTTGGCTTTGTGTGCTTCTTGATGATATTGACGCCACTCACAATCACGCGACCATCAGCAAGAACGCGGTCAACATTACCACGTTTGCCTTTGTCTTTTCCCGCGATTACGATGACTTCGTCGCCGCTTTTAATCTTTTGCATGATTCTCGTCTCTCTTAAAGTACTTCTGGTGCCAAAGACACGATCTTCATGAACTTGTCACCACGTAGTTCACGTGTAACAGGCCCAAAGATACGAGTACCAATCGGCTGTAGGTTGTTATTCAAAATAACAGCTGCGTTACCGTCAAACTTGATCAGAGATCCGTCTGGACGACGAACACCTTTACGAGTACGAACTACAACTGCGTTTAGAACGTCACCTTTTTTAACCTTACCGCGTGGGATCGCTTCTTTTACGCTCACTTTGATGATGTCACCAATGTTAGCGTAACGACGATGCGAACCACCCAGTACCTTAATACACATTACACGACGAGCACCTGAATTATCGGCTACGTCTAGTACTGATTGCATCTGGATCATGGTTTTCTCCGCTTAATCCCGCGCTAAAAGGCGCAGGAGTATACCATTAAATTACTAAAAATCCTAACCCCGAGGCGAAATTAATCACTTCAGGGTTAACTATGGTTCAATTAGCTAGCGCTCTCAACTATCTCAACCAGCTTAAAAGACTTGGTTTTTGATAGTGGACGACACTCAGCAATTCTCACCACATCACCCAATTTGCACTCGTTAGCTTCGTCATGAGCGTGAACTTTTGTCGAACGCTTAATGAACTTACCGTATAAAGGGTGTTTCACATAACGCTCAACTAGTACAGTGATGGATTTATCCATTTTGTCGCTGACGACTTTGCCCTGTAATGTGCGTTGAATTGTTTCAGTGCTCATTATGAACCTGCCTTTTGGTTGATAATGGTTTTAACACGGGCGATGTCGCGACGTACTTCACGCAACTTGTGTGTTTCAGTCACTTGGCCCGTAGCCTTTTCCATACGTAACTTGAATTGATCTTGCAAAAGCTCATTCAAAGTTACGTTGAGCTCTTCAACGCTCTTATCTTTCAATTCTGTCGCTTTCATTAGATCACCGTCCGCTTAACAAAGGTTGTTTTGAAAGGAAGCTTAGCCGCTGCTAGCGTAAACGCTTCTCGTGCTAGCTCTTCAGAAACACCTTCCACTTCATATAACATGCGACCTGGCTGAATCTGAGCAACCCAATATTCAACACTACCTTTACCTTTACCCATACGAACTTCTAAAGGCTTTTTAGTGATTGGCTTGTCAGGGAATACACGAATGTACACTTTACCAGCACGCTTCATGTGACGAGTCATAGCACGACGAGCCGCCTCAATTTGGCGAGCAGTCATACGACCACGACCCACAGCTTTCAAACCGTATTCACCAAAGCTAACGTTATGAGCTTTCGAACCACGGTTACGTAATTTATGCTGCTTACGATATTTCGTTCTTTTTGGCAATAACATAATACTTACCCCTATTTTTTCGCTTTAGGAGCAGGTTTTCTGCGGCGAGGTTTCTTCTCTTCTTTAGGCTCTTCAATTTCTTGACCCGGAAGAACTTCACCTTTGAAAATCCATACTTTAATGCCGATGATACCGTAAGTAGTATTCGCTTCAGATGTAGCATAATCGATGTTCGCACGAAGCGTATGCAAAGGTACACGACCTTCACGGTACCACTCAGTACGAGCAATCTCAGCACCACCTAAACGACCACTTACTTCAATCTTGATACCTTCTGCACCAAGACGCATCGCGTTTTGAACGGCACGCTTCATTGCACGACGGAACATCACACGACGCTCCAGCTGCTGTGCAACGTTATCAGCGACCAACTGACCATCAAGCTCTGGCTTACGCACTTGCTCAACAGACACCTGAGCTGTAACACCAGCCATGTTGGCAATCTTGCCACGCAATTTTTCGATATCTTCACCTTTCTTACCGATAACGATACCAGGACGCGCTGTGTGAATAGTCACACGGATCGCTTTCGCTGGACGCTCGATTTCTACGCGAGATACTGAAGCGTGTTTCAATTCTTTTAACAACCAGTTACGGATGTTGATATCACTTTCCAAGTTATCCGCAAAATCGCCGCGCTCAGCATACCAAGTTGCAGTATGCTTTTTTACGATACCTAAGCGGATACCGGTAGGATGAACTTTTTGACCCATTACCTTCTCCTAGTTATCCGATACTTTAACGGTGACGTGGCTATTACGCTTTAAGATGCGGTCGCCACGACCTTTCGCGCGCGGACGCATACGCTTTGCTGTCGCCGCTTCATCAACGAAGATAGTTGAAACTTTCAACTCGTCGATATCAGCACCTTCATTATGCTCAGCATTTGCAATCGCAGACTCAAGAACTTTCTTGATAATACGAGCCGCTTTCTTTGGGCTGAATTCAAGAGTGTTCAACGCTTTTTCTACTGGTAAGCCACGAATTTGATCGGCGACAAGACGCATCTTCTGTGCCGAGATGGTGGCATTACGCAATTTAGCTGCTACTTCCATCTTTCACTCCTCGCCTTATCGTTTCTTGGCTTTCTTATCAACATCGTGACCATGATAGGTACGAGTTAATACAAACTCACCTAACTTGTGGCCAACCATGTCTTCAGAAACAAAGACAGGTACGTGTTGACGACCATTGTGAACGGCAATCGTCAGACCAACCATTTCTGGAAAAACGGTTGAACGACGAGACCATGTTTTAATTGGTTTCTTAGAACCAGAGGCCGCAGCTTCTTCAACCTTCTTTAATAAGTGAAGGTCAATGAATGGGCCTTTCTTTAACGAACGTGCCACTGTGCTATCCTCTATCGTTTATTACGGCGACGGACAATTAGCTTGTCTGTGCGCTTGTTGCTACGAGTTTTCTTACCTTTAGTAGGCGTACCCCATGGAGACACAGGATGACGACCACCAGAGGTACGTCCTTCACCACCACCATGTGGGTGGTCAACTGGGTTCATAGCGACACCACGAACCGTTGGGCGAACACCACGCCAACGTTTGGCACCAGCTTTACCCAAACTACGTAGCATGTGCTCTGAATTACCTACCTGACCAATAGTAGCGCGACCTTCAGACAACACTTTACGTGTTTCACCTGAACGCAGACGCAAGGTCACATAGCTGCCTTCACGTGCAACGATCTGAGCATAAGCACCAGCACTACGAGCCATTTGCGCACCCTTGCCTGGCTTAAGTTCAATGTTATGAACTGTTGTACCAACAGGGATGTTACGCATTGGTAACGCGTTACCGACACGAATCGGAGCACGCTCACCAGAAACGATAGTATCACCAGCTTTTATGTTACGAGGAGCAATGATGTAACGACGCTCACCGTCTGCATAGCAGATTAGTGCGATGTGTGCACTACGGTTTGGATCGTACTCAAGGCGCTCAACCTTACCAGCGATATTATCTTTGTTACGCTTAAAGTCGATAACACGGTAATGTTGCTTATGACCACCACCGATGTGACGAGTCGTGATACGACCGTCATTGTTACGACCACCTGATTTTGATTTCTTCTCTAATAAAGCCGCATGAGGTTTACCCTTATGCAGGTCAGAATTCACCACTTTAACGACAAAGCGGCGTCCTGGAGAAGTTGGTTTAGCTTTTTCAATTGCCATTACTAATCTCCTTGTTACTCGCCGCCTACGAAGTCAAGGTCTTGACCAGGCTTCAATGAGACGTAAGCTTTTTTCCAGTTAGGACGACGGCCTTCTTGTAGACCAAAACGCTTACGTTTACCTTTCATGTTCAAAGTACGAACGCTTTCAACTTCAACTTCGAACAAAGTCTCTACAGCTTTCTTGATTTCACGCTTGTTAGCGTCTTTAGCTACTTTGAAAACGAATTGGTTGTCGTTTTCAGCCAAAATCGTCGCTTTTTCAGAAACGTGAGGCGCTAGAAGAACTTTTAAGATTCTCTCTTGGTTCATCCCAACATCTCCTCTACTTTCTTAACAGCCGCGACAGTCATCACAACCTTGTCAAAACCAATTAGGCTAACAGGGTCTAATGCTTGAACGTCACGAACGTCAACTTTATGTAAGTTGCGAGACGCCAAGAATAGGTTTTCGTCAACTTCATCAGTAACGATTAACGCTTCTTTAGCATCAAGCTCTTTCAATTTGCCAACCAGCTCTTTTGTTTTTGGAGCTGAAACTGCAAATTCTTCTACTACAATCAAGCGCTCTTGACGAACCAATTCACTAAGAATGCTTTGGATCGCACCGCGGTACATTTTGCGGTTTACTTTTTGAGTGTAGTCTTGTGGTTGCGCAGCGAAAGTTACACCACCTTTGCGCCATAATGGGCTACGGATAGTACCAGCACGGGCACGACCTGTACCTTTTTGACGCCATGGTTTTTTACCACCACCGCTTACAGCGCTACGGTTCTTCTGTGCACGAGTTCCGGCACGAGCAGCTGCCATGTAAGCAACTACTACTTGGTGAACTAATGACTCGTTAAATTCACGGCCAAAAGCTACTTCAGAAACCTTTATTGCGCCGCCAGATGTCAAACTAAGTTCCATAGTCAACTCCTCTTGGCCTAGGCTTTCTCAGCAGGATGTACGATTACATCACCGCCAGTAGCGCCTGGGACGGCACCTTTGATTAACAACAAATTGCGCTCAGCATCAACACGTACAACTTCTAAAGTTTGTACTGTTACGCGCTCAGCACCCATGTGGCCTGACATTTTCTTGCCTTTAAATACACGACCTGGTGTTTGGTTTTGACCAATTGAACCAGGAGCACGGTGTGCTAATGAGTTACCGTGTGTACTATCTTGACCACGGAAGTTCCAACGTTTGATCGCGCCAGCGTAACCTTTACCTTTAGAGGTACCAGTTACGTCAACTTTTTGACCTTCTTCGAAAACTTCAACTTTGACTTCACCGCCAACTTCGAAACCTTCCAAAGAGTCCACACGGAACTCCCACAAACCGCGACCAGCTTCAACGTTAGCTTTTTTAAAGTGACCAGCTTCTGCTTTACTGATACGGTTTGCCTTACGGCTTCCTGTAGTGACTTGAACCGCTTCATAACCGTCAACATCAGCTGTCTTAAGCTGAGTGATGCGATTTGGGTCGGCTTCTACTACGGTAACCGGGATAGACACGCCGTCTTCAGTGAAGACACGAGTCATACCTCGTTTTATACCTACTATTCCGATAGCCATGTTTTAAACCTCAACCGAAATGGTTATAACCTTGCTACTGATGTCTGCCTTAAGACAGGCTAATTTGAACATCAACACCAGCTGCCAAATCCAACTTCATCAAAGCGTCAACAGTTTTTTCTGTTGGCTCGATGATGTCCACTAAACGCTTGTGCGTACGAATTTCATACTGATCACGCGCATCTTTGTTGACGTGTGGTGACGTCAAGATGGTGTAACGCTCTTTACGTGTTGGTAAAGGGATAGGACCTTTTACCTGAGCACCAGTACGCTTAGCGGTGTTTACGATCTCTGAAGTCGATAAGTCAATCAACTTGTGATCAAACGCTTTCAATCTGATTCGAATACGTTGCTTTGCCATTGCAAAGAACTCCACTATATTAATTAAAAGAACATAAAAAACCGCTCCACCCTACTACTAACGAGGGGTGCGGTTACCAAACTTGTTTCAGACTCAAATCGAGCCTGTTGTTAGCAAAATCAATAACTTACTTTACACAAAAGTCTGAAATTGCTTCGCAAGAACAACCCTAATTGTGGCCGTTACGCCTACAAAGGGACGCGAATTATAGGGGATCCTATCCGTGTTTGCAAGCCTCTATGGCAATTAATTCCTTAATATTACGATAGCTTAGAAGAACCTTCATCCATTGCTACGCTGCTAAGTGCTGCCACTCGTCATGCTTAGATATATAGTGTTTAACATAAGAACATACTGGAACAATCTTGTACCCTTCCTGTTCAATTGCTTTTAATACAGCTTCCATCATCACTGAACCATACCCTTTACCACGTAATTCCTCGGGCACTTCGGAATGCACCAATTTCAAAATATCACCCTGCATTTCATAACTAACAACTGCTTTATGGTCGTCTTCTAGAGGTACAATAAAACGTTTATCCATAGGCTGATGAACGGCTTTGTATTTCATATACTCCCCTTTTTTACTTTTAACCCACTGATTTACTTTAACTTATCTGAGTGCTTTTGTCTTAGTTTCTGCAGTTTAGGCTCTATAACTGCCATACAGTAAGGCTGCATACCGTTATGCTCATAGTAATCCTGATGGTAATCCTCGGCGGGATAAAAATGTTCTACGGGCACTAACTCTGTTGCTAATCGCTTTTCATAAAGCTTACCAACGTCATTTATCACTGCTTCTGCTACTTTTCTTTGCTCTTCATCAGAGTACATTATTATTGAGCGATATTGGGTTCCTATATCAGCACCCTGCCCATCGACCTGTGTCGGATCATGGGTAGTGAAGAACACCTCTAGAAGGTCCTTATATGTCACAAGATTATCGTCAAATGTTACTTTTACCACCTCCGCGTGACCTGACTCTCCACTGCATACTTCACGATAGGTTGGGTTGGTACTATCACCTCCGGCATACCCAGAGACGACAGAATGAACTCCTTTTAAGCGCTGCATAACAGCTTCAATACACCAGAAGCAACCTCCACCTAAAATTGCCTGCCTCATTATATAAGCACCTTTGTATTGTAGTTAGGGTATTTCAAATCATAAGCCTTATGGCGTTAGCAATGAGTGAACATAATCACCCATGCTATTCCAACAACCCGACATAAACAATGGGCTATTTTTATAGCAGATAATAAAAAAGGGCACCGAAGTGCCCTTTTCTAAGCTAGATAGCTTATGTCGTACTAAAGTCCGAGATTACTCGTGGATTTTAGATACAACACCCGCACCTACTGTACGGCCACCTTCACGAATCGCGAAGCGTAAACCTTCGTCCATCGCAATCGGTGCAATTAGCTCAACATCCATCTTGATGTTGTCGCCTGGCATTACCATCTCTACGCCTTCAGGTAGCTCTACTGCACCCGTTACGTCTGTCGTACGGAAGTAGAACTGTGGACGGTAGCCTTTGAAGAATGGTGTATGACGACCACCTTCATCTTTAGATAGTACGTATACTTCTGCTTCGAAACGTGTGTGCGGAGTAATTGTACCTACGTGTGCCAATACCTGACCACGCTCTACTTCGTCACGCTTCGTACCACGTAGTAGTACACCTACGTTGTCACCAGCTTCACCCTGGTCTAGAAGCTTACGGAACATCTCTACGCCAGTTACTGTTGTCTTCGTAGTATCTTTGATACCTACGATTTCAATCTCTTCACCAACCTTAACAACACCACTCTCTACACGGCCTGTTACTACTGTACCACGACCTGAAATTGAGAATACGTCTTCGATTGGTAACAAGAATGGCTTGTCAATCGCACGCTCTGGCTCTGGAATGTAAGTATCTAGAGCTTCACCTAAAGCGATGATTGCTTCTTTACCCAACTTACCTTCATCACCTTCCAATGCTTTCAATGCTGAACCTTGGATGATTGGCGTGTCGTCGCCTGGGAACTCGTATTGATCTAGAAGTTCACGAACTTCCATCTCTACTAGCTCTAGCAACTCTTCGTCGTCTACCATGTCGCATTTGTTCAAGAATACAACAATCTTCGGTACACCTACCTGACGTGACAACAAGATGTGCTCACGCGTCTGTGGCATCGGGCCGTCTGCCGCTGATACTACTAGAATCGCACCATCCATCTGTGCAGCACCTGTGATCATGTTTTTAACATAGTCAGCGTGGCCTGGGCAGTCTACGTGTGCGTAGTGACGGCTTGGTGTTTCATATTCAACGTGCGAAGTCGCAATCGTGATACCACGCTCACGCTCTTCTGGAGCGTTATCGATATCTGCGAATGCCTGAGCTGCACCACCGTATTCTTTTGCTAATACAGTACAGATCGCTGCCGTTAAAGTCGTTTTACCGTGGTCAACGTGGCCAATTGTGCCCACGTTTACGTGCGGCTTGGTACGTTCAAATTTTTCTTTAGACATTGTTTAATTCCTCTAATCTATCTGGAACTTCAAATTTAAAATTAAGAATTCTTACTGATAACTTCTTCAGCAATGTTGTTTGGAGCTTCAGCGTAATGTGCGAACTCCATCGTAAAGCTTGCACGGCCTTGTGACAAACTACGAACGTCTGTCGCGTAACCAAACATTTCTGAAAGAGGTACTTCAGCATCAATAACTTTACCTGATGGGCTGTCATCCATACCTTTTACAAGGCCACGACGACGGTTAAGGTCACCCATAACGTCACCCATGTACTCTTCAGGAGTTACCACTTCAACTTTCATCATTGGCTCTAGCAATGCTGGATTCGCTGATGAAGCTGCATTTTTAACCGCTAAACTACCTGCGATTTTAAATGCCATCTCATTCGAGTCAACATCGTGGTAAGAACCATCATAAAGCGTCGCTTTAACGTCTAGCACTGGATAACCAGCGATAATACCGTTTTCAAGCTGCTCTTCGATACCTTTCTGTACAGCACCAATGTATTCTTTTGGTACTACACCACCAACGATTTCGTTTACGAACTCAAAGCCCGAGCCTGGCTCTTGTGGCTCAAGTTTAACCCAAACGTGACCATACTGACCGCGACCACCTGATTGACGTACGAATTTACCTTCGACTTCAACCGTGTTACGGATAGATTCACGGTAAGCTACCTGAGGTGCACCGATGTTAGCTTCAACTTTAAATTCACGCTTCATACGGTCAACAAGAATATCCAGGTGAAGCTCGCCCATACCAGAAATAATAGTCTGGCCTGATTCTTCGTCTGTGCGAACCTGGAACGATGGATCTTCCTGTGCCAATTTACCTAAAGCAATACCCATTTTTTCTTGGTCAGCTTTAGTTTTTGGCTCAACAGCAACCGAGATTACAGGATCTGGGAACTCCATACGCTCAAGGATAATTTTGTGTTCCAAGTCACATAAAGTATCACCAGTTGTTACGTCTTTAAGACCAACACCTGCAGCGATATCGCCTGCGCGAACTTCTTTAATCTCTTCACGGCTGTTTGAGTGCATCTGTACAATACGACCGATACGCTCTTTCTTCTCTTTAACCGAGTTATAAACATGGTCACCAGAGTTGATAACACCAGAATAAACACGGAAGAAAGTTAGAGTACCCACGAATGGGTCAGTTGCGATTTTGAATGCCAACGCTGCGAAAGGAGCATTGTCATCTGCTTCACGCAATTCAGTTTCTTCGTTTTCGATGTCCACTGTACCACGAATCGCTTTAACTTCTACTGGAGAAGGCATGTACTCAATAACTGCGTCCAATACCGCTTGAACACCCTTATTTTTAAATGCAGAACCACCGAATACTGGGATGATTTCGTTAGCTAGAGTACGCTCACGGATACCTTTCTTGATTTCTTCTTCAGAAAGTTCACCATTTTCAAGGTACTTTTCCATCATCTCTTCAGAAGATTCAGCTGCAGCTTCTACCATAAACTCACGCATTTCTTCGCACTGAGCTTGAAGGTCAGCAGGGATGTCTTCATAAGAGAAGGTCATACCCATATCTTCTTCATTCCAGATAACAGCTTTCATCTTAACCAGATCAACAACACCTTTGAACTCGTCTTCTGAGCCAATAGTCAATTGCATCGGAACTGGGTTAGCATTCAGCTTTGATTTCAACTGGTCAATAACCATTCCGTAATCAGCACCAGCACGGTCCATTTTGTTAACAAAGACCATACGTGGAACTTCATACTTGTTAGCCTGACGCCATACAGTTTCAGTCTGAGGCTGTACACCAGATGAACCACACAGTACAACTACCGCACCATCTAGTACACGTAATGAACGCTCTACCTCAATGGTAAAGTCAACGTGTCCAGGGGTGTCGATGATGTTAATACGGTGCTCGTCAAACTGCTGTTCCATACCACTCCAGAAAGTAGTAGTCGCAGCTGAGGTAATAGTAATACCACGTTCCTGCTCCTGCTCCATCCAGTCCATGGTCGCGGCGCCATCATGTACTTCACCGATCTTATGAGAAAGACCAGTGTAGAAAAGAATACGCTCTGTAGTCGTTGTTTTACCAGCGTCCACGTGCGCAACGATACCAAGGTTACGGTATCGTTTAATTGGGGTTTTACGTGCCACAATAAACTCCTTGGATTACCAACGGAAATGCGAGAAAGCTTTGTTAGCTTCAGCCATACGGTGAACGTCTTCACGTTTCTTCACAGCTGAGCCACGGCTTTCGATAGCATCAAGAATTTCACCAGCTAGACGCTCACGCATAGATTTTTCACTACGCTTACGAGCTGCGTCAGTCAACCAGCGCATGGCTAGTGCAGTCTGACGAGCAGGGCGAACTTCTACTGGTACCTGGTATGTTGAACCACCAACACGGCGAGACTTAACTTCCACCATTGGGCGGATGTTTTCCAAGCCTTTTTCAAACATTTCTAATGGTTCTTCACCTGATTTCTTTTCAGAGATGATATCCAACGCGCCATAAACGATTTTCTCTGCTACAGACTTTTTACCGTCAAGCATTAATACGTTGATGAACTTCGCTAGTAATTCACTTCCGAACTTAGGATCAGGAAGGATTTCGCGTTTTGCGACAACACGTCTTCTTGGCATGTCAATTTTTCCTCATGCATGTGTAACTTCAGGACGACCCAGAATAAGCTGTTACGACACTTATCTGGCCTTACTCACATAGTGAAATAGCCGATCGGACGATCAGCTACTAGACTATTCTCTCATTGTAACGCTTTAATATGTCAAACTAATTAAAGCGCTTGGTCTATTTAGCTAGACCTACTAAATTTCTATTGCAAGGCAATTGAATTTTTGTGAAGCGAAGTTGGCTTTGATTCCAACGAGTTGCTGAAACAAAAATTCAATTAACGCTGCAACTAGTAATTTAGCTTTTTGGCTTCTTAGCACCGTACTTCGAACGGCCTTGCTTACGGTCTTTAACACCAGCAAGGTCAAGCGAGCCACGTACACAGTGATAACGTACACCTGGCAAATCCTTTACACGACCGCCACGGATAAGTACAACACTGTGCTCTTGCAGGTTATGACCTTCACCGCCGATGTATGACGATACTTCATAACCGTTAGTTAAACGCACACGTGCAACCTTACGCAAAGCCGAGTTCGGCTTTTTAGGCGTTGTAGTATAAACACGCGTACATACACCACGTTTCTGTGGAGAAGCTTCCAACGCTGGAACGTTGGTCTTTTTTACCTGCTTAACGCGAGGTTTTCTTACAAGCTGATTAATAGTAGCCATTAATTCATTCTCTATATCTGGTTCACGCTTTATATAGCGTACCCTGTATACGGTTTACCGTAAGGACTTACATCTAGGGCGCGCTATTCTAAAGAGGTCCTAATACGTTGTCAAGCCTGCTCAATGATCAAGAATTGAACAGGCACAAGCACTTTAAGCCTCGTTATCTTCCATTGAGCTCAACTCTTCAGAAAGAGCTTGCTCAACATCATCTGCTGATGGACCTACAACATCTTCAATTTGTATTTCCGCAGCACGTTTGCGACGACGCTCTTCATGGTATGTCAAACCCGTACCTGCCGGGATCAAACGACCCACAATTACGTTCTCTTTCAAGCCATTCAAGTCATCAACCTTACCGCTCACAGCCGCTTCGGTAAGTACTCGAGTCGTTTCCTGGAATGACGCCGCTGAGATAAACGATTCTGTTGCTAAAGACGCTTTGGTAATACCCATCAAGACACGTTCGAACTTGATTGGCTCTTTACCTTCTTCAATCAACTTATCGTTTGCTTCAAGTACTCTAACAACTTCCATTTGATCACCTTTTAGGAAGCGAGAGTCACCTGCATCAGTAACAATACACTTACGCAACATCTGACGAATGACCACTTCAATGTGCTTATCGTTAATACCTACACCCTGTAGACGATAAACTTCCTGAACTTCATTCACGATGTAACGCGCAAGCTCTGTAATCCCTTTCAGGCGTAAAATATCGTGTGGATTATCTGCACCGTCAGATACAACCTCACCTTTCTCAACCTTCTCACCTTCGAAGATGTTCAGCTGACGCCATTTAGGAATTAACTCTTCGTAAGTATCGTCACTGTCTTGAGGAGTAATGACAAGACGACGCTTACCTTTTGTTTCTTTACCGAAGCTAACCGTACCTGAAATTTCAGCAAGAATTGCTGGCTCTTTCGGTTTACGAGCTTCAAACAGGTCAGCTACTCGTGGTAGACCACCCGTAATATCTTTTGTTTTAGAACTTTCCTGCGGAATACGTGCAATTGCATCACCAATGCTTACCTCTGCACCATCCTCCAGACTTACGATGGCATTGGTTGGTAAGAAGTAAACCGCTGGCATATCCGTACCCGGAATACACAGCTCTTTACCTTTGGTATCAACCAATTTAATCGCAGGCTTAACGTCAGCTGATTTGCTGCCTGAACGCTGCTTGTTCTCAGTAATAACAATTGAGCTCAAGCCAGTAAGTTCATCTGTCTGACGTTCAATGTTAACGCCTTCAATCATGTCAACGAACTGGATCTTACCGTCAAGCTCAGTAATGATTGGGTGAGTGTGTGGATCCCAGTTAGCAACGATGTCGCCACCTTTCGCCTCTTCACCTTCATTCTTAGCCAATACGGCACCGTAAGGTAGCTTATAGCGCTCACGCTCACGACCAAACTCGTCAATAACGTTCAATTCAGATGAACGAGATACGATAACCTGCTTGCCGTCTTTACGCTCAACAGTCTTAGCATTCTTCAGACGAAGAGTACCATCATTCTTAATCTGTACATTGTTGTCCGCAGAAGCACGAGACGCAGCACCACCAATGTGGAACGTACGCATCGTTAACTGTGTACCCGGCTCACCGATCGACTGTGCAGCGATAACACCAACAGACTCACCGTGGTTAATAATATGACCACGAGCCAGGTCACGACCATAACAGGCCGCACACACGCCATTTCGCGTTTCACAGGTAATCACAGAGCGAACCTTAACTTCATCTACAGAGTTATGCTCTAGAATCTCAACCCATTTCTCGTCAAGTAAAGTTCCTGCTTCAGCCAGAATCTCATCTGTACCTGGCACATATACGTGCTCAGCAACAACACGGCCCAATACTCGCTCACGCAATGGCTCTACAACATCACCACCCTCAATAAGAGGAGTCATGTACATACCGTTTTCAGTACCGCAGTCATCAGTCGTGATAACCATATCTTGCGCTACGTCTACCAGACGACGAGTCAGATAACCTGAGTTAGCAGTTTTCAATGCTGTATCGGCCAAACCTTTACGTGCACCGTGCGTCGAAATAAAGTACTGAGATACGTCTAGACCTTCTCGGAAGTTAGCCGTAATTGGCATCTCAATAATCGAGCCATCCGGTTTTGCCATCAGGCCACGCATACCAGCCAGCTGACGAATCTGTGCGGCACTACCACGAGCACCTGAATCGGCCATCATAAAGATTGAGTTGAACGAAGGCTGAGTCACTGTCTCACCGTCTTTTGTTTCAACCTCATCGTTACCGATGTGATCCATCATCGCTTTTGCAACTTTTTCGTTGGTATGCGACCAGATATCAACAACTTTATTATAACGCTCACCCTGAGTCACAAGACCTGAGTTGAACTGCTCTTGAATTTGTGCAACTTCGGCTTCTGCTGCTTCAATAATACCCGCTTTCATATCCGGGATAACCATATCTTCGATACCAACCGACGTACCAGAACGAGTCGAGTAGTAGAAACCGGTATACATTAATTGGTCAGCAAAAATAACTGTCGCTTTCAAACCACACTCACGGTAACAGGTGTTAACCATTCGTGAGATTGCTTTTTTCGTCATAGCCTGGTTAACCAGGTCAAAGCTAATGCCTTCTGGAACGATATCCCAAAGCAAAGCACGACCAACGGTTGTATCTTTAAGCTGCATTGATTCAGAGCGGTTATTCTCTTCGTCAAACTCAACCACAGGCAAACGAACTTTAATTTTTGTTTGTAACTCAACAACACCATTAGCATATGCTCTCTGAACTTCATCAGAGTCTGCAAATACCATGCCTTCGCCCTTAGCATTGATACGCTCACGCGTTAAATAGTAAAGGCCAAGAACCACGTCCTGCGTAGGCACGATAATTGGCTCACCATTTGCTGGTGAAAGGATGTTGTTAGTTGACATCATTAACGCTCGAGACTCTAGCTGAGCTTCAAGGGTTAATGGAACGTGGACCGCCATTTGGTCACCATCAAAGTCAGCGTTATATGCTGTACAAACGAGTGGGTGAAGCTGAATCGCTTTACCTTCAATTAGTACAGGTTCGAACGCCTGAATACCAAGACGGTGAAGTGTTGGTGCACGGTTCAGAAGAACTGGGTGCTCACGAATAACCTCTTCAAGGATATCCCAAACAATTGGTTCTTCACGTTCAACCATTTTCTTAGCTGCTTTAATAGTCGTAGCTAGACCACGTAACTCAAGCTTACTGTATATAAATGGTTTAAATAATTCCAATGCCATCTTCTTTGGAAGACCACACTGATGTAGTTTCAATGTTGGACCTACCACGATCACGGAACGACCTGAGTAGTCAACACGCTTACCAAGCAAGTTCTGACGGAAACGGCCTTGCTTACCTTTGATCATGTCTGCCAAAGATTTCAATGGACGCTTGTTAGAACCTGTAATAGCACGGCCACGACGACCATTATCAAGAAGCGCATCAACAGACTCCTGTAGCATACGCTTTTCGTTACGTACGATAATATCAGGAGCATTTAGATCCAATAAGCGCTTCAAACGGTTGTTACGGTTAATAACACGACGGTATAGATCGTTCAGATCTGAAGTCGCAAAACGGCCACCATCTAGCGGTACTAATGGACGTAAATCGGGTGGAAGTACCGGTAGTACGGTCATGATCATCCACTGAGGATCATTACCTGACTCCAGGAACGCTTCCAATAATTTAAGACGCTTACTTAGCTTCTTAATCTTTGTTTCAGAATTAGTCGAAGGAATTTCTTCTTCGCGAATTCGCTGAGCTTCTTCTTGTAAATCAATCTGGTCAAGAAGATCGCTGACTGCTTCGGCACCCATCTTAGCTTCGAAGTCATCACCAAATTCTTCCAACGCGTCAAGATAGCCTTCTTCGCTCAATAGCTGGCCAGTCTCAAGGGTTGTCATACCTGGATCAGTTACAACAAAAGCTTCGAAATACAACACACGCTCAATATCGCGTAGTGTCATATCCATCAGCATACCAATTCGGCTTGGTAGTGATTTCAAGAACCAGATGTGCGCGACAGGACAGGCTAGATCAATGTGCCCCATACGCTCACGACGTACTTTCGTAAGCGTTACTTCAACACCACATTTTTCACAGATAATACCGCGGTGCTTCAAACGCTTATATTTACCACATAAACATTCGTAATCTTTTACTGGGCCGAAAATCTTGGCACAGAATAAACCGTCACGTTCCGGTTTAAAGGTACGATAGTTAATTGTCTCTGGCTTTTTTACTTCGCCATAAGACCAAGAGCGGATTTGATCCGGTGATGCCAATCCAATTCGGATAGCATCAAACTCTTCGGATTGACTCTGCTGCTTAACTAGATTTAATAAGTCTTTCACAATCGTTCTCCTGCTGGAGTTAAAACCTTATCCTAAAAGCCTCGAAGTTCTAGCTTTGAACTCCGAGGCGATGGAGCTCTTTCTTGGCTATGCCTTACTCGTCATGCTCAAGTTCAATGTTAATGGCAAGAGACTTAATCTCTTTAGTTAATACATTGAACGACTCTGGCATGCCAGGCTCCATGCGATGGTTGCCATCAACGATGTTTTTGTACATACGCGTACGACCATTCACATCATCCGACTTAACTGTCAGCATCTCTTGAAGTGTATAAGCTGCACCATACGCCTCAAGTGCCCAAACTTCCATCTCACCGAAACGCTGACCACCGAATTGAGCTTTACCACCCAATGGTTGCTGCGTTACCAGACTGTACGAACCTGTTGAACGAGCATGCATCTTATCGTCAATCAAGTGGTTCAATTTCAGCATGTACATGTAACCTACTGTCACCGGGCGCTCAAACTTATCGCCAGTTCGGCCATCATACAACCATGTCTGACCGGTCTTTGGTAGTTCAGCCAGGTCATACATCGCATGAATATCAGCCTCGGTAGCACCATCAAATACTGGCGTTGCCATTGGTACACCGTTACGAAGGTTACCTGCCATGGTCATAACTTCTTCATCAGACATTTCTGATAAATCGACAGTCTTATCATCGCGGTGGTTATAAACTTTGTTCAAGAAAGTTTTAACTGTTTTTGGTGCTTTCCCAGTGTCTAACAGCTCACCGATTTTCTCACCAACACCTTTAGCAGCCCAACCCAGATGAGTTTCCAGAATCTGACCGATGTTCATACGAGAAGGTACACCCAGTGGATTCAAGACGATATCTACTGGTACACCATGTTCGTCATATGGCATATCTTCCACTGGAACAATGTTCGAAATAACACCTTTGTTACCGTGACGTCCCGCCATTTTGTCACCAGGCTGGATACGGCGCTTAACTGCCAGATAGACCTTAACGATCTTCTGAACACCAGGCTGTAAATCATCACCTTGAGTGATTTTGATTTTTTGGATATCAAATTTCTTATCGTACTCTTTACGCTGTTCTGCAAGGTAGTTAGCCAGGCTTTCTAGTGCCTGCTGTTTTTCCTCAACGCGTAATTGGATATCCAGATACTGACTCGGCTCAAGTTCATCAAGGTAATCAACAGTTACTTTGCTACCTTTCTTCAGCTTGTTAGGGCCTTTTTCAGCAACACAGCCTGTTACCAGGTTACGTGCACGCTGGTAGATACTTTCTGACAGAATACGGAATTCGTCATTGATATCTTTCTTGGCGCGAGCAACTTCGCTGTTTTCAATTTCTTTAGCACGAGCATCTTTTTCTACGCCATCACGGGTAAATACCTGTACGTCGATAACGGTACCGTAAGTAGATGTACCAACACGTAGTGAAGTATCTTTAACGTCTGACGCTTTTTCACCGAAGATTGCTCTCAAAAGTTTCTCTTCAGGTGTTAACTGTGTTTCACCTTTTGGCGTTACCTTACCAACCAGAATATCACCAGGTTTAACTTCAGCGCCGATGTAAACAATACCTGACTCGTCAAGGTTGCTCAGTGCACTTTCACCTACGTTCGGGATATCAGAAGTAATTTCTTCTGGACCTAACTTGGTATCACGAGAGATACAGGTTAATTCCTGAATATGGATACTGGTTAATCGATCTTCCTTAACCACGTTCTCAGAAATTAGAATCGAATCCTCGAAGTTGTAACCGTTCCAAGGCATGAACGCTACACGCATATTCTGGCCAAGTGCCAACTCACCTAAATCGGTAGAAGGACCATCAGCCAATACATCACCACGTTCAATCACGTCACCTTGCTTAACGATAGGTCGCTGGTTAATACAAGTGTTCTGGTTAGAACGCGTGTATTTTGTAAAGTTGTAGATATCTACACCAGAATCGTTATCACCCACTTCATCTTCATTGACGCGGATAACTACACGGCTAGCGTCTACCTGGTCAACAATACCGCCACGCTTAGCAGCTACGACAACACCAGAATCCACTGCTACTGCACGCTCCATGCCTGTACCAACCAGTGGTTTTTCAGCACGAAGTGTAGGAACCGCCTGACGTTGCATGTTAGAGCCCATCAATGCACGGTTCGCATCGTCGTGCTCAAGGAATGGAATCATACTTGCCGCAACAGAAACGATCTGCTGTGGCGATACATCCATATACTCAACCTGTTCAGGGGTCGCCAGCATAAACTCACCCTGATTACGAGAAGGCACTAGTTCATCACTGAATTTACCGTTCTTATCAAGGTTGGCGTTTGCCTGAGCAATGATGTATTTACCTTCATCAATTGCAGATAGATAGTCAACATCGCCAGTAGGCTTACCATCTTTTACACGACGGTATGGGGTTTCAAGGAAACCATAGTCATTCGTGCGTGCGTAACATGCCAGCGAGTTAATCAAACCAATGTTTGGACCCTCTGGAGTCTCAATAGGACAGACACGACCATAGTGAGTCGGGTGTACGTCTCGAACCTCGAAACCTGCACGTTCACGTGTTAGACCGCCAGGACCTAACGCCGATACACGACGCTTATGAGTCACTTCTGATAGCGGGTTGTTTTGATCCATAAACTGTGACAGCTGGCTAGAGCCAAAGAATTCTTTAACTGCAGCAGATACAGGTTTTGCGTTGATCAAATCCTGAGGCATCAAGTTTTCGCTTTCAGCTTGCGACAAACGTTCTTTTACCGCACGCTCAACACGAACCAGACCCACACGGAACTGGTTTTCTGCCATTTCACCTACGCAACGAATACGGCGGTTACCCAAGTGGTCAATATCATCTACAGTACCATTACCGTTTCGGATATCGATCAATGTTTTCATAACATCAATGATGTCTTCATTCGATAATGTACCTTCACCTTCGATTTCATCACGACCAACACGACGGTTGAACTTCATTCGACCAACGCGAGATAAGTCGTAACGCTCCTGGTTGAAGAATAAGTTGTCGAACAAACCTTCAGCGGCTTCTTGCGTTGGCGGCTCGCCAGGACGCATCATGCGATAAATTTCAACTTTCGCTTCGAGTGCTGTTTTGGTTGAGTCTGAACGCAAGGTATCTGACATGTACGGGCCGTGATCCAGATCGTTGGTATACAATGTAGGAACGTCCGTAACATTTGCATCAATTAATGCTTCTAAAAGTTCTTCAGTAATTTCTGCATTTGCTTCTGCAATTACTTCACCAGAATCTTTATCAATGATGTCAGTTGCCAAGGCACGACCATAGATGTACTCGGTTGGCACATCTAATTTTTTCACACCGGCATCTTCAAGTTTCGTGATATGACGCGGTGTAATACGGCGACCTTCTTCAACAACAACTTTACCTTTTGCTTTAATATCAAAAGTAGCTGTTTCACCACGTAAACGAGACGGCACGAGCTCAAGCTGGATGCCACCATCTTTAGTGATATAGAAGTTATTTCGCTCGAAGAACATATCCAGCATATCTTGCGTAGAGTATTCCAAAGCACGCAAGATAATCGATGCTGGTAATTTACGGCGACGGTCGATTCGCACGTAAAGCATATCTTTAGGATCGAACTCAAAGTCCAACCATGAACCACGGTAAGGAATCACTCGCGCCTGGTACAACAACTTACCAGAGCTGTGAGTTTTACCTCGATCTGAGTCGAAGAACACACCCGGACTACGGTGTAACTGAGAAACAATAACACGTTCCGTACCGTTAATGACGAAAGTACCATTCTCTGTCATTAATGGTAGTTCACCCATGAACACTTCCTGTTCACGAATGTCTTTAACCTTTTTCGTCTTAGAATCTTTATCGTAGATTACTAATCGAATTTTCACGCGAAGTGGCGCAGAGTAAGTAATGCCTCGTATTTGGCATTCCTTAACATTGAATACTGGCTCTCCCATTGAGTAACTAACGTACTCCAGAGCAGCATTACCTGAATAACTTTCGATAGGGAAGATTGATTTGAACGCTGCGTCCAAACCAGAATCGTTATCGCCTTTTGGCTCAAGGAATTCACGGTATGAATCCAATTGAATTGCCAACAGATAAGGCACATCGAGAATCTTTGAACGTCGACCAAAATCCTTGCGGATTCGTTTTTTCTCAGTGTAAGAATATGCCATTTGGGTTCCTCGGCTCGCTAACTTTTAACTCGTTTTCGTTGCCTCTCATGAGACAAAAAAGTGGCTCACGCCACGTACCGTTTTTTAACGGCAAAAAGGCCGGTGACAATGTCACCAGCCATTTTGGATCATTTGCTTTCGCTAATTGATACCAAGTAATAACGTGTTATTACTTAACTTCAACTTCTGCGCCAGCTTCTTCCAATTGCTTCTTAACGTCTTCAGCTTCGTCTTTCTCAACGCCTTCTTTAACAGCAACAGGAGCGCCTTCAACCATTTCTTTAGCTTCTTTCAAGCCAAGACCAGTGATGCCGCGGATAGCTTTAATTACAGCTACTTTGTTACCGCCGAAGCTTTTCATTACTACGTCAAATTCAGTCTGCTCAGCAGCTGCTGCAGCGTCGCCGCCTGCTGCTGGACCAGCTACTGCTACTGCAGCTGCAGCTGATACGCCGAATTTTTCTTCCATTGCTTCAACAAGTTCAACAACGTCCATTACGCTCATTTCAGCAATAGCGTTTAAGATATCATCTTTAGATAGAGCCATTTTCAGTCTCCTGGGTATTTAATTTCAATAATAAATAAAAATTTAAACTACGATCTAACAGTATTCGTAGTGAAAATATTAAGCTGCTTCTTGCTTCTGATCGCGAACAGCTGCAACAGCACGAGTAACTTTGCTTGGTACTTCGTTGAAAGTACGAGCAAGTTTCGTGATAGGAGCAATCATCACGCTCATTAGCGACGCAAGCGCTTCGTCTCTTGTTGGTAATGCTGCGATAGCGTCTAGACGCTCAGGGCCGTGCATTTCACCAGCAATTGACAAACCAGTTACTTCTAGTAGTTCATTCTCTTTTGCGAAGTCTTTAAAAAGACGCGCAGCCGCACCAGGTGCGTCAATTGAGAATGCATAAACTAGAGGACCAGTCAGTGCATCTTGCATACAAGCGAACTCTGTATCTTCAACAGCGCGACGAGCAAGCGTGTTACGGATAACACGTACATAAACATTGCTTTCACGTGCTTTTACGCGAAGCGCAGTCATTTGCTCTACTGTTAAACCGCGGTACTCAGCAACAACGGCTGAAAGGGCATTTTTTGCTACTTCGTTAACCTCAGTAACAATCGCCTTTTTGCCTTCTAGTCCAAGTGCCACTAGTTCACCTCCGATTGTTTCAAACCTCACCGAAGTTTGGCTTGAGTTACAGTTTTGATAAGGCAAGCCTTATCCTTTGAGTCACGGTGAACGAATCCACTATAAAAGTTTCATCAGGTCTCACCGTCTGCGTAGGCCAACTGACTTAAAGAAGTCATTGTGATTAAACCAGTTCATCGTTGTCCTTTAGCCTTGCGACCAAAGCTGACGACTCACCAGTGCCTACGGTCTTTGACGGTTCCCTGAATTACTTTTAAAACCCAGGAAACCCAAAGCCTTGTTATCGAAGCGGATATTCCGATTCGAGCATGTTTAAGCTAATCCTTGCTTAAACAGAATATGTACAATACGTCTGTACAACCCAGCCCGAGGGCTGTATCAATTAGTCTTTCAGGCTAATTGTTGATTTGTCTACAGTCAGACCAGGACCCATAGTTGAAGATAGTGAAATCTTCTTCATATAAGTACCTTTTGACGATGCTGGCTTAGCTTTTTTCAAAGCCATCAGCAATGAAGTCAAGTTTTGCTCTAACTGCTCAGCAGAGAAGCTTGCTTTACCAATTGCAGCGTGAACGATACCGTTCTTATCTGCACGGTATTGAACCTGACCCGCTTTAGCATTTTTAACTGCAGTTGCCACGTCTGGAGTTACTGTGCCAACTTTTGGGTTAGGCATAAGACCTTTTGGTCCTAGAATCTGACCTAACTGACCAACCACACGCATTGCGTCTGGGCTAGCAATTACAACGTCAAAGTCCATGTTGCCTTTCTTCACTTCTTCAGCAAGGTCTTCCATACCAACTACGTCTGCACCAGCTTCTTTAGCGGCATCAGCGTTTGATGTAAATACTGCAACGCGGACGTCTTTACCCGTACCGTTCGGAAGTACTGTTGCGCCACGAACAACCTGATCAGATTTACGTGGGTCAATACCAAGATTAACTGCAACTTCAAGACTTTCGTCAAATTTAACGTTAGAAACGTCTTTCAACAACTCAATAGCTTCTGCTGCAGAGAATACTGTGCGCTCACCAATTTTTTCGTTGATTGCGCGGATACGTTTACTTAATTTAGCCATCGTCTTACACCTCCGCGTCAACGCCCATAGAGCGCGCTGTACCAGCAATTGTACGAACCGCAGCATCCATATCGGCTGCTGTTAAATCAGGCTCTTTCATTTTTGCAATTTCTTCTAATTGCTCACGAGTGATTTTGCCCACTTTCTTAGTGTTAGGCGTACCACTACCAGACTTAATACCGATTGCCTTAAGAATTAAAACTGCCGCTGGAGGAGTTTTAGTAACGAACGTAAAGCTACGGTCGTTATAAACTGTGATAACAACAGGAATAGGTAGACCTTTCTCTACTTTCTCTGTTTCTGCGTTGAACGCTTTACAGAATTCCATGATGTTCACACCATGTTGACCTAAAGCAGGACCAACTGGTGGACTTGGGTTTGCCATTCCGGCACCAACTTGTAGCTTAATATAAGCTTCGACTTTCTTAGCCATGTTTCACCTCAATATGGGTCCAAGCGCTATTTCTAGCTCCCCGTTTTGCAAAGACAAAAAAGCGCTCCCCGTATTGATTGCTCAAACAGAGATCGCTTTATGTTTAATTTTGTTGCCTAGCCTTTTTCGACCTGGCTAAACTCTAATTCTACAGGAGTTGAGCGTCCAAAGATAGACACAGATACCTGTAAACGGCTTTTTTCGTAGTTAACCGACTCTACAACGCCGTTAAAGTCAGCGAATGGGCCGTCGATCACTCGCACCATCTCACCCGCTTCAAATAATACTTTCGGTTTAGGCTTATCACCACTATCTTCAATTCGGTTTAAGATAGCATCCGCTTCTTTCTTTGAGATTGGAGCTGGGCGGTCTGATGTACCACCGATAAAGCCCATAACACGAGGCGTATTACGCACTACCTGCCATGATTCTTCATTCATTTCCATCTCAACTAAAACGTAACCGGGGAAGAATTTGCGTTCGCTTTTACGCTTTTGACCCGCACGCATTTCAACAACTTCTTCCGTCGGCACTAGAATTTCGCCAAACATATCTTGCAAACCAGCAAGCTCAATCCGCTCCTGGAGCATATGTTTTACTTTATTCTCATAGCCTGAAAAGGCTTGAACTACGTACCAGCGTAATGCCATGTGACGTCTCCTAACCCAAGATTGGCTGTATTATAAAGCTATTGATGATCCAATCCAACAACCATAAGAAAGCACCCAAGATGATAATCATGATAATAACCACGATTGTCATACGAGTTGTTTCATTAGTCTTTGGCCAGATTACCTTACGTAGCTCGGTGCGTGCGCCTTTTACAAACTGCCAAAAAGCCTTACCTTTAGCTGTCATCATTGCTGTTGCAATTGCTAATACAACTGTAGCGACAACGATACCAGCACGAATCAAGATTGACTGTTCAGTAAGAACATTAAACGCGTAAACGCCCGCCACCAGCAGACCTATCGCGATTATCCACTTCACAAAATCAAATTTCGATGCTTCTGTGTTTGCCTGTGCACTCATGAAATAAACCTTTATCAACAGCCACTTAGCTTATGCTTGGCGTTATCCGCCATTGAGGAAAGAAGTGGCAGGCCAGGAGGGACTCGAACCCCCAACTTTCGGTTTTGGAGACCGACGCTCTACCAATTGAACTACTGGCCTTTAAACTGATTCTCTAAAATAAGGCCGTGAATTATACAATGTCTCACTTGAATTGCAATTCTTTCTTGGCAATTTCTATGAAGAAAGTTGCTATATCAAAAAGTGTATAAAAAACGGTACGTTAGCGCATAAATCTTATACGTCTTTGTTCATGCGTCAGTACCCTCTCAGTTTCCGGGGTACTCATTAAAAAGGGCACCGAAGTGCCCTTTTCTAAGCTAGATAGCTTATGTCGTACTAAAGTCCGAGATTACTCGTGGATTTTAGATACAACACCCGCACCTACTGTACGGCCACCTTCACGAATCGCGAAGCGTAAACCTTCGTCCATCGCAATCGGTGCAATTAGCTCAACATCCATCTTGATGTTGTCGCCTGGCATTACCATCTCTACGCCTTCAGGTAGCTCTACTGCACCCGTTACGTCTGTCGTACGGAAGTAGAACTGTGGACGGTAGCCTTTGAAGAATGGTGTATGACGACCACCTTCATCTTTAGATAGTACGTATACTTCTGCTTCGAAACGTGTGTGCGGAGTAATTGTACCTACGTGTGCCAATACCTGACCACGCTCTACTTCGTCACGCTTCGTACCACGTAGTAGTACACCTACGTTGTCACCAGCTTCACCCTGGTCTAGAAGCTTACGGAACATCTCTACGCCAGTTACTGTTGTCTTCGTAGTATCTTTGATACCTACGATTTCAATCTCTTCACCAACCTTAACAACACCACTCTCTACACGGCCTGTTACTACTGTACCACGACCTGAAATTGAGAATACGTCTTCGATTGGTAACAAGAATGGCTTGTCAATCGCACGCTCTGGCTCTGGAATGTAAGTATCTAGAGCTTCACCTAAAGCGATGATTGCTTCTTTACCCAACTTACCTTCGTCACCTTCCAATGCTTTCAATGCTGAACCTTGGATGATTGGCGTGTCGTCGCCTGGGAACTCGTATTGATCTAGAAGTTCACGAACTTCCATCTCTACTAGCTCTAGCAACTCTTCGTCGTCTACCATGTCGCATTTGTTCAAGAATACAACAATCTTCGGTACACCTACCTGACGTGACAACAAGATGTGCTCACGAGTCTGTGGCATCGGGCCGTCTGCCGCTGATACTACTAGAATCGCACCATCCATCTGTGCAGCACCTGTGATCATGTTTTTAACATAGTCAGCGTGGCCTGGGCAGTCTACGTGTGCGTAGTGACGGCTTGGTGTTTCATATTCAACGTGCGAAGTCGCAATCGTGATACCACGCTCACGCTCTTCTGGAGCGTTATCGATATCTGCGAATGCCTGAGCTGCACCACCGTATTCTTTTGCTAATACAGTACAGATCGCTGCCGTTAGTGTAGTTTTACCGTGGTCAACGTGGCCAATTGTGCCCACGTTAACGTGCGGCTTGGTACGTTCAAATTTTTCTTTAGACATCTAAAGCCTCCCGGAATTTCCGCGTTTTAAGTTCCAATATTAAAACGGGTGTCACCGGGTTGTACGCCACATTTAACCACGTACTAGCACCCTTGCACCCTAATTGCTGCCGAACATACGAAAGCTTATTCGACAAACCTGGTGCCGATAAGCAGATTTGAACTGCTGACCTCTCCCTTACCAAGGGAGTGCTCTACCTACTGAGCTATATCGGCAATTTGGAGCGGGTAGCGGGAATCGAACCCGCATCATCAGCTTGGAAGGCTGAGGTTCTACCGTTGAACTATACCCGCGCTCAACTGGTTACCGTTACTATCTATGCTACCTAGTAAACTGCAGTAAGTTTACGCTTGCACCAAGTACGATATTAACCCATATGCTAATCAGCCAATATGGGTTACACCCAGCCATTTGCCCTCACTTTTCAGTGACTTAACGCAAAAGGCAGGATGAAGTAATTTGGTGGAGGGGGGAGGATTCGAACCTCCGAAGCTTTCGCGTCAGATTTACAGTCTGATCCCTTTGGCCGCTCGGGAACCCCTCCAAGATTTGAACATCATCATTGCTCAAAGCGAGCGCGCATGATGCCAATTTGCTGGAGAAAATGCAAGTATAATTATCTCAATTAGAACTGATACTTACATTTAAAAAGGGTTGCATACGCAACCCCTTAAAATAATGGTGCCGACTGCCGGAATCGAACTGGCGACCTACTGATTACAAGTCAGTTGCTCTACCTACTGAGCTAAGTCGGCATACTTATCTAACTAGCCTAGGGCTATGTCGTTAAGTGGGCGGAATTTTAGCGATCTGATTTCGCTTTGGCAATGCTTTTTTCACTTTTTTTTACTGATATTGCAATTTTTTTTACTCAGAACGTCGATTTGATTAATTATTCAACGAAAACCACCGGGCTAAACCCTCCAGTACCAAGTCGGGTCGATATTCGGTTTCCAGTTTATCACTGAAAATACCTTTTAATTCTTTTATTCCTTTTTCAATCAGACTTGCGTCACCACCAGTAATTATAATCCGTCCAGGCATGAGTTCCTGTGCGGCCAACTGAGCAATAATCTCCTTGGTATAGCCAAGAACCATGACCTCAGCACCAAAAGCGATTGCTGCAGAAGTATTCGTCCCTAAAAGACTGCCATCCAGCTTACTGTCATGACCTGCACTCCAGGCGATATTCTGAGTTTCTCCCAATAAGCTTTGCTGGATTAAGTTTAGCCCCGGAACAATGTGCCCACCACGGTGTTTGCCTCGGCTATCAATCACGTCCAGAGTAATTGCAGTGCCGGCATCGACCACCATACAGGCCCCTTCATTTAACTCCAGTGCCTCCAGCATTGCGAGCCACCGATCCACACCCAGGGCAGATGGTTGCTCATAGCTATTATACAGAGTGCAGCCATTATCCAGTGCCTGCTCGTCACTTGTAGTAGCGAATATTGGCTCCAATCCTAATACATCAAGGCACAGCCTCTTAAACCAACCTTTTCGCTCCTGTCCAGCAACGCTACTGACAACAATCTTTTTCAGAGGTTTTTCAGCAAACCGCTCTAATTGCTCACTCCAAAAAACTTGGTCAAAGTCATGGTTATCCCACGCTCCTTTCTCACCTGCCAGTAAAGGAGACACCTTTTGGGTAAGTAAATACTTACACCGACTATTTCCCTGGTCAATTAATAGATACATATGAGCCCTTCCCTATCGTAGTCTCAGGCTAACTTCACCAGCATATACTGGCTTCATGCCTTTTCCTGTTTGCAGCAGGAAAGCACCATTTTCATCCACGCCTGCCCCACAGCCATTAATCGTCTCATCACCCTGGATAATAGAGACCTTTTGGTTGTAGCACTCATCAACTTTTTGCCATTCATCTAAAAAAGTATGGAATCCCTGCTTTTCAAACTGTTCTAAATAAACACCCAATTGCCGGATGATTTC
The DNA here is from genome assembly GCF_001708405.1 of Kangiella sediminilitoris. Lineage (NCBI taxonomy): Bacteria > Pseudomonadati > Pseudomonadota > Gammaproteobacteria > Kangiellales > Kangiellaceae > Kangiella > Kangiella sediminilitoris. The sequence continues at coordinate 2,153,067 of NZ_CP012418.1, forward strand.
TACCAACACTTCTTGCCGACTTATGCCTGACTTTAGCTCCTGAAGATTCATCCAATCCTGTTCAATGGTCTCCGTTACTCTATCTGACATATGGACGTTCAGGCCCACGCCAATAATTACCTGCAGACCGCCAACCATATCCCCAGAAAGCTCAATCAGAATCCCACCAAGCTTGCGCCCTTGAAATCGTATGTCATTAGGCCACTTTAGCTCAACGCCCGTCACCTCCAATTGTCGTAGTGCCTCAACAATAGCCAGGCCAACAACCAGACTTAGCCCCCCCAGCTGCTGCACTGGTAACTGTGTTTTCCACCCTAAAGACCAGTAGAGGTTACTGGCAAGCGGGGAAACCCACCGTCTCCCTCGACGTCCACGCCCGGCGGACTGATACTCCGCAATAACCAGACGATTGTGGGCAAAGCCTTCGCCTTTTAGTGCTTCATTGGTAGAATCCGTCACCAACCTTAGATCGATATCGTGTGCCATTAATAACTGCTGAATTTCCTGCCCATCCAACAGCTCCACCAGATGTTCAAGTCGGTAGCCTTTGCCAGTAACTGACTGAATCCCAAGCCCCAAATCCTGTAACTGCTGAATGAGTTTCCACACATAGGCTCGACTGACTCCCAGGTTATCCGCTATTGCCTGCCCAGAATAAAACTCTCCCTGACCCAGGAGCTGTATTATGGCGATCAGTTGCTGTTCTTTATGTAATGACATAGCCGATCCCTTTAACTAAATACCTGCTGCTCACCAATAATCCAGACTTCTGGCTCCAGCTCCACATCAAACTCAGTTTTGACTGTATCCCTGACATAAGCGGCCAGATTCAAAATATCTTCTCCCGTTGCGTTACCGTGGTTGACCAATACCAATGCTTGCTGCTGGTGGACGCCAGCATCACCGTGGCGATATCCTTTCAACCCCGCTTTATCAATGAGCCATCCAGCAGCTAATTTAAAAGCATCGTTCCCAACAGGGTAAGCAACTAGATCTGGGTAGCGTATTTTTAAATTGTTGTACTGCTGTTGATTTACAACAGGGTTTTTAAAGAACGAGCCAGCATTACCCAGCTTCTCCGGATCAGGCAGTTTACTCTGTCTTACCCTGATAACTTCATTACTGACATCCTTTGCGGTCAACACTTGCTTTTGCTTAGACAATACTTTAAGCGGCCCGTAAGTAAGGACTAGCTCAGGTTTTTTATCAAGCTTAAGCTGAACTTCTGTAATGACGTATTGACCACGTAATTCACGCTTGAAAATACTGTCGCGATAGCCAAACTGGCAGTCATCATGTAAAAAGGTCTTGCACGCCCCACTGTATAAATCTACTGCGCGCAATGAGACAAAGCGCTGCTCTAATTCAACACCATAAGCACCAATATTCTGGATTGGTGCTGCTCCTACGTTACCCGGTATCAAAGATAAGTTTTCTAATCCAGAGTAGCCTTTATCCAGCGTATCCATAACCAGCTCATGCCAATTCACTCCCGCTCCTGCATGAACAATGACAGATTCACCCTTGTCCTCATAGCGAATCCCCTGAATATCGGCTTGCATAAATGTTAGAGGAATATGATTCAATAACAAAAGATTGCTGCCCCCACCAAGCACAAAAAACTTTTCTTTGGGTATAGGCAAACCCGCTAGCCAGTCTTGAATATCCCTTTCATGATGGAAGCGAAAGAATTGATCACAGCTGGCCTCAACGCCAAAGGTATTAAATTTTTTTAGTGAATGCGCTTGCGGCATAATGATTTCGATGAGTACTTCAAAAGTGTTAAGTATTGTATCAGACATCTTTTGAAATACTACGTCCGGTATCCTTAAAACCTTGTTACAAATCACTGCCATCTCTATTTGCCAGCGGAGCATAATGAGGTTAGATTGACTATTCTTGTATATAAAACAGTAGAGGAACCAATGCATACTAATCGATTAACAAAACTATTAATCACCTCGCTGATCCTAGGCACGTTCAGCCAGGTATCTACTGCTGAAGACAAGGAAAGCACCTGGCTGCACTGTGGTCAGGTTATAGATACGGAAGAAGGCGAGGTTCTCGGTCAGCACTTTATTGAGGTCAAAGGCAATACAATCGCGCGCGTCAGTAAGACGAAACCTCAGAATAACAGCTTGGTCGATCTAAGCGATAAAACCTGTTTACCAGGCCTGATGGACATGCATGTGCACCTTGAAGGTGAAATGAATCCAAAATCCTACATTGAGGGTTTTACCCTAAATCCATCCGATCTGGCCCTTCGCGCACAGCACTTTGGAATGAAGACCCTGATGGCTGGATTCACTACGGTACGTAACCCTGGCGATACAGCCAACGTCACCATCGCTTTACGTAATGCAATCAATCAAGGGTACGTAGATGGTCCGCGTATTTATTCTGCGGGCAAATCAATTGCTACCACAGGTGGGCATGCGGATCCGACCAATGGAACTAACGCTAAACTAATGGGTGACCCAGGCCCTAAACAGGGTGTGATTAACAGTACAGATGATGCCAAGAAGGCCGTACGCCAACGTTATAAGGACGGGGCTGACTTTATCAAGATCACAGCCACTGGCGGTGTATTAAGTCTAGCCAAAAGCGGACAAAACCCACAGTTTACTGATGAAGAAGTAAAAGCCGTGATTGAAGCCGCCAAAGACTACGGGATGCATGTTGCTGCACATGCCCATGGTAGCGAGGGTATGTTACGTGCTATCGAAGCCGGAATCACCAGTATCGAGCATGGTACTTACATGACAGAAGAGGTCATGGATGCCATGAAAGACAACGGCACTTATTACGTACCAACTATCATCGCTGGTAAATTTGTCGCCGAAAAAGCTGAAATCGATGGTTTCTTTCCTGAGATCGTACGTCCCAAAGCTCGTGCTGTAGGTCCTCAAATCCAGAATACTTTCGCCAAAGCCTACGACGAGGGCGTTAAAATTGCATTCGGCACTGACAGCGGCGTTTCTGCTCACGGCGATAATGCCAAAGAGTTTCAGTACATGGTAGAGGCTGGTATGCCACCAATGGAAGCCATTCAGAGTGCAACTGTAACAACGGCTGAATTATTGAAGAATGATAACATCGGCGCGATTAAAGAAGGAAAAATGGCCGACATTATTGCTGTTGAAGGTAACCCTGTAGAAGATATCACCATCCTTCAGAACGTGAGCTTCGTTATGAAAGATGGAAAAATATATAAGCAATAACAAATAATAGCAGGGCCTCTCCGCCCTGCTTTACCCTGTATCTGGCCTTATCACCCCGTTTTACAAGCTTTTATCCCCAAAATAAGCGATTTTTTACTAATATTACTAACGCTGCTCGCTTTTTATGCGTATAATCGCAGCCTCTCGAAGCAGTGGCCACATGCACTTCCTTTCTTCTATCTGTGCATTAAGTTGTGTTTTAGTTGGGTTTATCAGATGGCCGAAGCTTCCTTTGAGTGATTCACTCATCAAGCGTTATTTAAGGTATTTCTGATGACATCTAAAGATTCAACGACCAGTTTTGATCAACTGGAACTCGCCCCTGCTGTATTGAAAGCTATTCAGTCAGTTGGTTATGAACAACCCTCGCCGATTCAACAGGCCAGCATTCCTGTACTGTTAACCGGACGAGATATTATTGGCCAGGCGCAAACTGGTACTGGTAAAACTGCGGCTTTTGCTCTGCCTCTTTTATCCAAGATCGATACTAAAGATAAAACGACTCAGGTATTGGTCCTAGCACCAACCCGAGAACTTGCTTTACAGGTTGCCGAAGCCTGCCAGACTTATGCCAAGTTCATGGATCAATTCACGATCCTCCCTATTTATGGCGGCCAACGTTATGATACTCAGCTGCGTCAATTAAAACGCGGCGCGCAAGTGGTTGTAGGTACTCCCGGCCGTGTTATGGATCATATCCGACGTGGCACCCTGAAGCTCGATAACCTGAAAGCCCTGGTCTTAGACGAAGCCGATGAAATGCTTCGTATGGGTTTTATTGATGATGTAGAGTGGATCCTGGGTCATACACCAGAGCAGCGTCAGATTGCTTTATTCTCTGCAACTATGCCGAATCAAATCCGCAAAGTTGCCGAAAAACACCTGAATAATCCTGAACACATCAAAATTGAAACCAAGACGTCTACGGCTAAAACGATTAGCCAACGTTACTGGTTTGTTAGCGGTCTCCATAAGCTGGATGCGCTAACTCGGATACTGGAAACGGAACAATTCGACGGCATGATTATTTTTGTCCGTACCAAAAGCGCCACCATGGAGCTTGCTGAAAAGTTAAATGCAAGAGGCTTCAGAGCCGATGCATTAAATGGTGATATTGCCCAGAATACTCGTGAGAAAATTGTCGACAAACTAAAGCGCGGCAAGATCGATGTTCTATTGGCGACAGATGTTGCTGCTCGTGGTCTTGATGTTGAACGCATCAGTCACGTAATCAACTATGACATTCCGTATGATACAGAATCGTATGTCCACCGTATCGGCCGTACGGGCCGTGCTGGTCGAGAAGGTAATGCCATCTTATTCGTTTCGCGTCGTGAAAAGCGAATGCTGAAAGCGATTGAGCGTGCTACAAACCAGCCCATTGAAGAAATGTATATGCCCAGTATCGACGCCATCAATGAAACGCGCGTTGAACGTTTTGCGAATACCATTACGGAAACACTGGCGAGCCAGGACCTAGAGTTTTATACCGATATCGTTAGTAAGTACATCAAAGACAATGACCAGGATTGGCCCCAACTTGCCGCAGCTTTAGCGAAGATGGCCGCTGGCGATGACTTACTACTAAAAGAAAAGCCACACAGAGAACGTAAAGACGATGAACGTTTTGATCGAGGAGACAGAAAAGAGCGTCGCCGCGATAAAAAAGACAGACCTCATCGCGAGAACACTTTCTCCCCTAAAGCCGAGCCACTTTCAACACATCCAGATATCGAAATGGAACGCTACCGCATCGAACTAGGACGCAACCATGATGTCAAAGTTGGCAGTATCGTTGGTGCCATCGCTAACGAAGCGGATATCGATAGTGAATATATTGGTCGAATTGATTTATTTGACGAATTTACTACGGTCGATCTTCCTGCAGGCATGCCGAAAGAAGTACAAAATATCTTAGCTAAGGCTCGTGTCGCTGGAAAACCAATGCAACTGGCACCGATTGGTAAACAAGAGTCTAAAGCCGACGGTAAAGGAAAGCCAAAATCTAAAAACAAAGACAAAGGCAAACCTAAGGCTAAAAAACGAAAGCCAAAGTCTTAAAAAGATAAACCTAAATAAAAAAGGCCTCAAATGAGGCCTTTTCTTTTACTAAAATTTATAATATCGTCTAGCAGAATAGACCATTAATAAAGCAAGTAGCCACATAGGAGTAGAGCCTCCGCCCCCTGAACCGTTGTCACCCGATGGTGGGTTGGTTATTTCATTGTCGTCAGCAACGGTAGGATCAGTACCCTCGGTGTATTCTTCATGGTTGGTCTTGCCATCATCATCAGGATCAGTATCTCTATCAGAGTTTGAAAGTGGGTCTAGTCCATACTGATTTTCCCAGTCATCTGGCATACCATCATTGTCATCATCTGTATCGGCGTTATCACCTATTCCATCACTGTCATTATCTTGGGTTTCTGACTCATCTAATGGGAATGCATCTTCTCCATCGATAACTCCGTCGCCATCCGTATCTGGATTTAAGTAATCTGTCCCGGCTTCACTCTCTTGCCTGTAGGTTAATTTGTCTTCATCGGTATCATGTAAATGAGTGTCGTATTCTCCAGGTAAAAAGCCAAGATTAATTTCAACGCCGTCCATTAGCCCATCATTGTCTGTGTGAGCATTTATAGGGCTAGTTCCTAAGTCAAACTCCTCAAAGTTGGATAATTCATCACCATCATAATCTATAGCACCATCTGTTCTATCATTAGGGTCGAATCCATAAGCTAACTCATATGCATCCCAAATACCATCACCATCAGAGTCGCTCCCATGAACTTCATGCTTATATAATTCTTTCCCAAACAATTCTGAAAAGCCATAAAAATAAATACTATTCTTAGTATTCCATCTAGTGAATAAAGCTTGGATGGGTGAATACTGTTGTTCAAAAAACTCCAAAGTAACATCAAACTTTAGCTGGAAATATTTTTTTGGATCATTCTTATCAGCTCTCCAGTCCCAGCCCTGAACATAACAGTAACCATAAGCACAATTTAGATAGTTGCCAAATCTAATGCTATCCAAAACTGATGACAACTCAATTTCATGCACGTTTTTAGAGGCTAGTAAGTTTAAATGTTCATCAAGTACAAATACAGTTGCTATTTCATACCCAAGGTTCAAGCCCACATAATGCTTTCCATTTTTTTTAAACCCAATATTTGTGGACTGTTCAAACAAATACTCAGTAACTGTACCGTCTTTTATTGAATACCTTGTATAACGTCCGTATTGTTTTTGCTCTCTTATAACCGAGTCAGAAAATAAAATATGGTTGTCTGTAATAACTTTGACCAAATCATAATTATTAATAATAGGCTGACCGTATGTACCCTCAGGGATTTTATGGATTTTTGGGGTAGCTTCCAATTCAACAACATATATTTCTTTGTTTGAGTTTTGCTTCGATTCTATAACAACAATATTATCCCTAAAGTGAACTTTTAGACCTGTGAATGATGAAATATCTGGACATGGTATATTGAACTTTGACTGAATATTCATCTTATTCAGAAGGGCAAACTCAGCATTTTTATTTTCTTCATCCCAGCCATATAACATCATTTTGTTTTCACTGGTTATCATATGAGAATATAAAGGTGAATAGTGTAGAATACGGTCTTCATCCGAAGCACGTTGGTAAAGCGTTCCATTCTGTAAATAAGATAAGCGTCCTTTAAATAAACCCAACTTATCTAAATATCCCGTTCCTTCTGTAACCACACTTCCTAAGTCAACATAGTTGTCTTCAACACTATCGTAGAGAAAGTTCGTTACTAACGTTACAACTCCTTGCGAATTTGTTAAAAACTTAGAATAATAATCATATCTGCTGTCGATTCCTTCCCCAAAAAACCCCCTTGGTACATCATAACCTGTTAATACGTCATTAAATAAACTAAATACGGTATACCTCTGCAGATCATAAAACTCGACGTAGTTCAGCAAAGATCTGCTTATTGTACTAAAAGGCACCAAAACGATATTAGAGTCTGTGCGTATATCACCATTTAAATCGGCTAGCTGTATAGCGTTACCGTTTCTAAGGTCTAAAAACCAAGCTTCGGAGCCTGTTTCAACTTGATAAGCAAAAACTAAGCTTTTATCGGCATCATGAATTGGTGTAACTTTGTTAAAGTTGTTTTTTTGCCAGATAGGTTTAAATATTTCATTCTCAATGTCCCACCGGTACCCTCGACTGGAACCATATTCCATTTTATTTTGTTGTTTAGAGTAATCTTCATTTGTAACTAAGTACATGCTCTCACTCGATTCATCAAACTCAATAAACGACCAATATTCGGGATTCTCACCGACATCACGTTCTTCTTGATAAAATACTGCTTCAATATAGCTTTTTAAATCTGACTCTATTAATACATGACGACCTTGGTCTACCTTTTTACCAATAAAATAATATTTGTCTTCATATTTTTCTATGCTATATGAATCAACTGCTTTTTTTTGGTGGGGGTATATGCCCTCAGGGAACGAGAGCCTAATAAAACCTGCGGACTGGTTGTCTTTAACAAGAAACTCACCATAATTATAATATACTAACTTGTTATCAACGTTCTTTAGTTGATAATTACCAAAAGTGTAGTCTTCTATAGAAATCATTTTTTCGACGGTGTTTAGCTCTTCACCATGGCTATAGATATAATGATTATTCTCTTGATCGGTGCCTAAGTAATACGCACGATTACCCATAACCAAGTGTGAGAAGCCCATACGTCCTTTTGTATAAAGCTCTATCTCATCGGTGAGTAAATTTACTCGATATATCGATTCCTCACCTACACCCAACGAAACCTCGTAGTAGAAATGGTCTCCAAGGACATAATTACGTGAATTGGTCTTATGATGAGTAAGCTGGGTTATAGCTGCCATATCAATTTTTTTTATGTCCGACGTGATGAAATCATATATTACAATTGAGGAGGATTGGTTACTTGTAAGGACTAATTTTTCAGTTCCGTAATAATAGGCTAGCACTCCATTGTGAAATGGTGGATATCCGTCATTATCTGGAAACTCACTAACTTTAACCGCTATATCATTTCCAGGATTAACTTCCCACAACTCGAATGTACGACCGAATTCACCATCATTACTAATTAACAATACCAATTTATTATTTACAGAGAACATCCCCAATAAGTTTGTCTTAGTATTCAAGTTCTCCAAGCCCTTAACCAAGAATGTACCATCTTTGGTACCATCCGTTACGGCTAGATGGCTACTTTCTGACATTAGGTCTGCATTCGAAACAATTATCTCAAAGTATAATTTATCTGCAATTGACACAGACCTGTATTTTTCCGGAGAATCTCGAAAAGAGTTACTATCTACGACCTCATAATTATAATCATAAATCAGTTCATAAGTATCAGCTGAGGATGAAACACTAACAAGTCCTAAAATTATATAAAGAATTAGACGCACTTCGCTTTCCTAAATTATTTTATTTTTGTAACTGCATTGTAAAACCTGTTTTACGCAAAAGCTACCTATGGTGTTCTACTCACCTTTTTCCTTTTTAAGTTTACAATATTTTAAACTAAGCACTAAACCTTGACTGAAGTACCATACAGTAGAGTAGTTGTAATTACCCACCTTTACTTTATGCCTGTAAACTTTTGGCTATCGAAAGTAAGTAGGTTTAACACCAGCCCGGTCTGAGCAGGTAATAGCATCCTAAAAAATAAATCATGATTCACTGGAACAAAAAATAAATATAAAGTTGGGCTCTGTAGTGGTTTAAGGCCAAACCGTAAATACGTATCATATTTTACCAAACGTTCTTCATAATTATTAACACATATACGACAAGCATAAAAAAACCCCAACCGTTAGGCGGGGTTTTTGGTATAAGCGCTCACGTGCCCTTTAGGGTAGGGTCTGCCCCGAGGGGTATGGCGATGACCTACTCTATTCGGGCAATCCTGCCCTTTATTATGCCCTCGGGCGCACCCTGACGGGCTGCCATCGCTTCCCTCGGCATTCAAAATCGCTCCCGACGATTATTTACACGACTATCAGGAGTCCCTTTAGGGATGGTGCCCAGGTAATACGATAATAATCAATAAGTTATAGATATAAAAAAAGCCACCCGAAGGTGGCTTTCTTTTTTATTAGCGCTTGGCGATGACCTACTCTCACATGGGGAAGCCCCACACTACCATCGGCGATGAGTCGTTTCACTTCTGAGTTCGGCAAGGGATCAGGTGGTTCCAACTCTCTATGGTCGCCAAGCAAAATCGTTTGGATATTGACCTAAAGTCTTAATAATTCGGCAGAAGAAGTTTTAATATCTGTAATATGCAGTATTCAATCACGCTATGTCTGTTGCTTCGACATACAACCCAATGTGCTTGGGGTTATATAGTCAAGCCTCACGAGCAATTAGTACAAGTTAGCTTAACGCCTCTCAACGCTTCCACACCTTGCCTATCAACGTCGTAGTCTACAACGGCTCTACAGGAAACTTAAAGTTTCAGGGAGATCTAATCTTAGAGGGGGCTTCCCGCTTAGATGCTTTCAGCGGTTATCCTGTCCGAACATAGCTACCCGGCAATGCCACTGGCGTGACAACCGGAACACCAGAGGTTCGTCCACTCCGGTCCTCTCGTACTAGGAGCAGCTCTCTTCAAATCTCCAACGCCCACGGCAGATAGGGACCGAACTGTCTCACGACGTTCTGAACCCAGCTCGCGTACCTCTTTAAATGGCGAACAGCCATACCCTTGGGACCGGCTACAGCCCCAGGATGAGATGAGCCGACATCGAGGTGCCAAACACTACCGTCGATATGAACTCTTGGGTAGTATCAGCCTGTTATCCCCGGAGTACCTTTTATCCGTTGAGCGATGGCCCTTCCATTCAGAACCACCGGATCACTATGACCTACTTTCGTACCTGCTCGACGTGTCTGTCTCGCAGTTAAGCTGGCTTGTGCCATTACACTAACCTCATGATTTCCGACCATGATTAGCCAACCTTCGTGCTCCTCCGTTACTCTTTGGGAGGAGACCGCCCCAGTCAAACTACCCACCACACACTGTCCTCGACCCGGATAACGGGCCTGAGTTAGAACTCAAAAGCTACCAGGCTGGTATTTCAAGGTCGACTCCACACACACTGGCGTGCATGCTTCAAAGTCTCCCAGCTATCCTACACAAGCAGGTTCTAAGTCCAGTGTGAAGCTGTAGTAAAGGTTCACGGGGTCTTTCCGTCTAGCCGCGGGAACACTGCATCTTCACAGCGAGTTCAATTTCACTGAGTCTCGGGTGGAGACAGTGTGGCCGTCGTTACGCCATTCGTGCAGGTCGGAACTTACCCGACAAGGAATTTCGCTACCTTAGGACCGTTATAGTTACGGCCGCCGTTTACCGGGGCTTCGATCAAGAGCTTCTCCGAAGATAACCCCATCAATTAACCTTCCGGCACCGGGCAGGCGTCACACCCTATACGTCCACTTTCGTGTTTGCAGAGTGCTGTGTTTTTGATAAACAGTCGCAGCCACCTGGTATCTTCGACCAGCCTCAGCTTAGGGAGCAAGTCCCATCACCAAAACCGGCGCACCTTCTCCCGAAGTTACGGTGCCATTTTGCCTAGTTCCTTCACCCGAGTTCTCTCAAGCGCCTTAGTATTCTCTACCTGACCACCAGTGTTGGTTTGGGGTACGGTCGGTATGTATCTGAAGTTTAGAAGATTTTCCTGGAAGCATGGCATCAACCACTTCTCGCCCTTGGGCGATCGTCATCAGCTCTCGGCCTTAAGGACCCGGATTTGCCTAAGTCCTCAGCCTACCACCTTAAACACAACACCATCTGTGTGCTGGCCTAGCCTTCTCCGTCTCTCCATCACAATACATACCGGTACAGGAATATTAACCTGTTTCCCATCGACTACGCATCTCTGCCTCGCCTTAGGGGCCGACTCACCCTGCTCCGATTAACGTCGAACAGGAACCCTTGGTCTTCCGGCGTGCGGGTTTTTCACCCGCATTAACGTTACTCATGTCAGCATTCGCACTTCTGATACCTCCAGCCCACTTCTCAATGAACCTTCAGCGGCTTACAGAACGCTCCTCTACCGATATACTAAAAGTATATCCCGCAGCTTCGGTGTATCGCTTAGCCCCGTTACATCTTCCGCGCAAACCGACTCGACTAGTGAGCTATTACGCTTTCTTTAAAGGGTGGCTGCTTCTAAGCCAACCTCCTAGCTGTCTAAGCCTTTTCACATCGTTTCCCACTTAGCGATAACTTTGGGACCTTAGCTGGCGGTCTGGGTTGTTTCCCTTTCCACTACGGACGTTAGCACCCGCAGTGTGTCTCCCGCGCTGTACTTCCAGGTATTCGGAGTTTGCAAAGGGTTGGTAAGTCGGGATGACCCCCTAGCCTTAACAGTGCTCTACCCCCTGGGGTAATACGCGAGGCTCTACCTAAATAGATTTCGAGGAGAACCAGCTATCTCCCGGTTTGATTAGCCTTTCACTCCGATCCACAGTTCATCCCCTCATTTTGCAACATAAGTGGGTTCGGTCCTCCAGTTGGTGTTACCCAACCTTCAACCTGACCATGGATAGATCACCGGGTTTCGGGTCTACCTCCAGCAACTGAACGCCCTATTAAGACTCGGTTTCCCTACGGCTCCCCTAATTGGTTAACCTCGCTACTGAAGAGTAAGTCGC